>JAUWBQ010000175.1 GCA_030601645.1 Candidatus Bathyarchaeota archaeon
TGGTGATGAGCGCGATGGCCGAGAGGAAGTCGGTGAACTCCCCGAACTCCTCCCTGCCGATCCCCCTGAACGGATAGGCTCTTTTAACGAATTCGTAGGCCTCCAGGAGGATGCGTTTCCTCGTGGGGATGGCGAACCCCGCGTCCAGCTGGGCCTCCACCTCTTCCACCGCTGACTTAATTGCAGCGTCGTCGGCCTTCAGCTCCTTGGTGAGCGCCTCTATGGCCTCCTCCTTCGAGCCGAGGCTCTCGATCATCTCCGCTATCCTCTGGCGGAGGTCTCCCACGTCCCCCGCCACCTCCTTGGGGACCGGGATGAGCTCCCCGTCCCATCCGGGAAGGGCTCCCAAGGGGTCCTGGGACGGGAGCACGTGGAGGACCCCCCTCTCCTCGTCGATCTGGAGTATCCTCCAGACGCGCCCCTTCAGGATGACGTTGAGCCCCAGCCTGGCGCGCAGGGTCCAGAACTCGTCCCCCACGGTACCTATCATCCTGTCCGTGACGACGTCTATGAACGGGTAGCGCTTCTCGTCCGCTATCATTCCAAGGTTCTCGTAGTAGTACATTCTCCCCTTTCTCCTCCCTCTGATTGTCCCATCCCTCTTGGCGATGAGCGCGATGGCCGACAGGAAGTCGGTGAACTCCCCGAACTCCTCCCTGCCAATCCCCCTGAACGGATATGCTCTGCAAACGAATTCGTAGGCCTCATCCTCCCCGATCTCACCCTCGTCCAGTACCAATCCCACGAGCTGATGAGCTAGGACGTCGAGGGCCCCGATGTGCATCTCCGTGGGCTCCAGCTCCCCCCTCCTGGCCCTCTCGGCGATGACCATGGACTCCATGGCGTCCTCCCCGTATGCCGAGATAATCACCCCCTCGGAGAGCTCCTTGATGGTGTGCCCCGCCCTCCCGACCCTCTGGATGAGGGTGGAGACCTGCCTGGGGCTCAGGTACTGGATGCAGAAGTCGACTTCCCCGATGTCGATGCCCAGCTGGAGGGTGGACGTGCAGACGATGCCCTTCAGGTCTCCTTCCTTGAAGCGGTCCTCTATTTCGTGGCGCTGCTCCCGTGAGAGGCTGCCGTGGTGGACCTCGACGTAGGGGTACATCTTCCCCAGCTTGTGCCCGAGGCTCTCCGCTTGGCCCCGCCCCTGGACGAAGATGAGGGTCGACCTCTTCCCGCTCACGAGCTCCTTGATCCTCCTGAGCCTTGACGCCGCCTCAGGGGTCGTGGCGAGGTCGTCGGCCAGATCAAAGTCTTCCGCAGCGGGCTCGGGAAACTCGACGGCGTACCTGTAGTTCTTGTCCACCTCGACCACCAGGACCTCAACGGGGTTCACGCCTCCCAGGAAGCTGGCGACCTCCTCAGGATTCCCCACGGTGGCGGAGAGGCCGATCCTCTGCAGGGGGCCGGTGACGCATCGCTCCAGCCGTTCCAGTCCCAGGGTGAGTTGGGCACCCCTCTTGGATGCTGCCAGGTCGTGTATCTCGTCGACGACCACCCACCTGACGCTCTTCAGGTGCTCCCTCATGTTCTTCGTGGGCAGGATGGCTTGGAGGGTCTCCGGCGTGGTGATGAGGAGCCTCGGCGGTTTGGCTATCTGCCTCCTCCTGTCCCTCTGGGAGGTGTCGCCGTGCCTGACCTGGACCGGTATCCCGAGGTGCTCCGACCAGAACATGAGGCGCCTGTGGATATCCCTATTGAGGGCCCTGAGGGGCGTCACGTAGACCACCTCGATTCCCCCAGCCGGGTTGGGCGCCTTCAGCAGGGAGTCGAATATGGGCAGAAGGGCCGCCTCGGTCTTGCCGCTGGCCGTCGGGGCAACAAGGAGCACGCTCTTCCCCTGGGAGATGGGACCTATCGCCTTCTCCTGGGGCGGCGTGGGTTCGCTGATCCCCAGCTCTCTGAGGCCCGACTGTATCCTCGGGTGGAGGGCGTCGAAGACTGTGGCAGCCATTTCTCTTGACAGAATGAACTTGGGGCTTGATTAAAGCTTGTGACGAGAATCTAGCGTGAATTTATTATATAATCTACATTCCCATAACTATTATATTGGCTCTGCAAAACGGCGTCTGTCATTCCTCGTTAAACACGCCGCTCTCTGCTTTCGGGTCTACTCTGGAGCCTCTAAGTTCTAAAAAAAGGTGAAGATGATTGGAGTCTGATGAAGTAAGGGTCGGCGTGTACATCTGTCACTGCGGGCTGAACATCGCGGGGGTTGTGGACTGCCCCGACGTGGCAGCGAGATCCGCGGATCTACCGGGGGTCGTGGTCTCCAAGGACTACAGGTACATGTGCTCCGACCCGGGCCAGGCGATGATCAGGAACGACATCGCGGAGCACGGCCTCAACCGCGTCGTCGTCGCAGCATGCAGCCCCAGGATGCACGAGCCCACGTTCCGCAAGTGCGTGGAGACGGGGGGCATCAACCCCTTCCTGTTCGAGATGGCCAACATCCGGGAGTTCGACAGCTGGTGCCACTCCGGGATGCCCGAGGAGGCCACGGAGAAGGCCAAGGACCTGGTGGCGATGGCGGTGGCCAAGGCCCGCTACCTGGCTCCCCTGGACCCCCTGAAGGTGCCGGTGACGCCAAGCTCCCTCGTGATCGGCGGAGGCGTGGCGGGGATCCACACAGCACTCGACCTGGCGGATATGGGGCACCAGGTGTACCTGGTGGAGCGCTCGTCCACCATCGGCGGGAAGATGGCCCAGCTGGACAAGACCTTCCCCACGCTGGACTGCAGCATCTGCATCCTCGGCCCCAAGATGGTGGAGGTGGACCAGCACCCGAACATTGAGCTCCTCACCTACTCGGAGGTGAAGAAGGTGGAGGGCTACATAGGCAACTTCCACGTCACCGTCCACAGGAAGCCAAAGTACGTCGACACGGAGGCATGTAACGGCTGCGGCGAGTGCGCCATCGCCTGCCCCATCGAGGTCCCCAGCCTCTACGAGGAGGGGCTGGGCCCCAGAAAGGCCATCCACGTCGAGTTCCCCCAGGCCATCCCCATGCGCTACACCATCGACATGGACGCCTGCATCGAGTGCTACAAGTGCGTCGAAGCCTGCAAGGAGCAGGGGAGGTACGCCATCGACTTCAGCCAGGAGCCCGAGGACGTCGAGATTGACGTTGGCACCATCACCGTGGCGACCGGCTTCGACATGTACGACCCCCGCGAGATAAAGGAGTACGGCTACGGTGTCTACGACAACGTCGTCACCGCCATGGGCATCGAGAGGATGGTGAACGCCGCCGGCCCGACATTCGGCCACGTCGTCAGGCCCTCGGACAGGAAGGAGCCCGAGACCATCGCCTTCATCACCTGCGTCGGCTCCAGGGACGAGAGGGCCCAGATCTACTGCAGCGGCTTCTGCTGCATGTACACCCTGAAGAACGCGATTCTCCTGAAGGACCACTTCCCCGGGATGGACATCTACGTCATCTTCATGGACATGCGCACCAACTTCAAGGGCTACGAGGAGTTCTACCGCCGGGCCAGGGAGATGGGCATCAAGTTCATCCGGGGCCACCCAGACGAGATCTTCGAGGACCCGGAGACAAAGAACCTCATAATCTCATTGGAGGACCTCTCCACGGGGCGGCCCCTCGACCTAGAGGTCCAGATGGCGGTGCTCTCCCAGGCTGCTATACCCAGCGAGGGGACCAAGGAGCTCTCCCAGATCCTCACCGTCTCCACCGACGGCAGCGGCTTCTTCCTCGAGTCCCACCCCAAGCTAAAGCCCGTGGACGCCGCCACCGACGGCATCTTCTTCGCGGGAGCAGCCCAGGGGCCCAAGGACATCCCCTACAGCGTAGCCCAGGG
>JAUWBQ010000205.1 GCA_030601645.1 Candidatus Bathyarchaeota archaeon
AAGACGCTCTCCTTATCTCCATTTATTTAGCAATTTTTTCGCTCAATAGCGCGCTTGCGAGCTAATCACATCATAACTATTAAATATCTTTACAATATGTTGTCTACCACACGCATGCTTGAGAAGATCGGTTGTGAGGCAGAAAGACGAGGCGTGAAAGTCAAATTTTCAGAGTGGATCTGAATAGTTTTGACATTTCTCTCTCTTGCCTCGTCCTGCAATCTATTGGGCACAACCCTCTCTTCTCGTAAATGCGTGATTCACTATCTTGTGTGTGTAACACTAAATCCATCCGCACACGTTGTAATGAAAGTTCAAATCAAGATGGAGTCGTTTCAAAAAATAAAAAATACCTTATTCCCCAAGCTGAAGGAGCTTCCTCGCTGCGACCTCGGCCGCGATGCCGCAAACCTTGTAGCAGCCGTCGTCGCTGTGGCCCCCCGCCGCCAGAAAGGCCTCCCTCTCCAATGGGTCCCTGATGTCGAAGGAGCGCCCGTAGATCCCAGTCTGTATCTCCACGCAGAGGGTTGACTCCAAGGGCTCAGGGAAGCCGAACTCTTCCTCAATCTTCCGCTGGAACTCGTCGCATATCTCGTCGGCTACCGCCATGGCGCTGACATAGCTGGGGGTGTCCTCGATCCTTCTCCGGCCGGAGACCAGACCCAGGGCCATGAGAGCCCCCAGGAGAGCCCCGCAGGTCTCCCCCCGCCTAGCCACTCCGCCCGACAGGACGGTGGCAGACATGAAGGACTCGTCGTCGCCTATGCCCAATCCTTCCTGGAGGGCTAGCAGGACGCTCTGTGAGCAGCCGCTGTACTGGTCGTAGCCGTGGGCCTTCCTCCGGATCTCCATTACGATGTTCTCGTCAACTATCACGATCGATGCTAAAACGGTGGATGGAGTTTAAATCGTTTAAGACTGCAAATCGACGGAAGCGGATTCTAAAAAAAAATGTTTGAAAAGACCAGGTTTTACGGGGTTCGTCACGTTGTAAGAGCCTTGGCCGATTCTACGAGTTTGACGGCAACCTTCGGTGAAATGCCGGCCTTCTCCGCCAGGGTCTCGGGCTCGACGGAGACGATGGAGCCGACCGAATCGTATCCAGCTTTCCTGAGCTTCTCCTCCGTCACCTTCCCGACCCCCTTGATATCGGAGAGCTCGATCGTGATCCCCGATGGCTCCACGGAGGCCTCGGTCTCGGCTTTCCCAGTTCTATCGACGGTTATCGCGATAGTGGAGACCCCCCGCATTCGTCCGTCTGGGGCCGACATCTGCTCGGTGCCTATCTCGATCTTCGAAGCCTCGATATCCTTCAGGAACCGCCGCCTCGCTATCTCCGCCACATCCACCGCATTGGATATCGCCCGGCCCCTGGCCTTGAGGACCAGGCGGTCCACGCCCTCTCTGTTGAAGGCCGTGATCATCGCCGTTACGTACGCCATCGGCGGCTTGCTGCCTATGAATATGTTAGTTTCTTCAGACATAGTCGCACAATCTGGAGGTTTATCTTTATTTAAATCTGTTGAGGGGGCTTCGACCTGCGAATTTCCCCTTAGATCACCACGGGGTGATCAGGAGGCTCTCCCCTCAGCGCCTTGAGCACGCCCTCCGCCACCTGGACCGCCATCCTCCTCATGGCCTCCTCGCTGCTCGCGGCCAGGTGGGGGGTCAGGACGACGTTGTCCATGGACGCGAGGGGGCTCGCGGGGTCGAGGGGCTCAGCCTCGAACACGTCCAGGGCGACTCCCGCAACCTTCCCCGTCTTCAGGGCCTCCACGAGGGCAGCCTGGTCTACGATCCTGCCTCGGGCCGTGTTCACTATGTAGACGCCGTCCTTCATGGCGGCGATCTCTCCTCCTGAGATCATGTGGTGGGTCTCGGGGGAGTAGGGGAGGCTGAGGGAGATTATGTCGCTCCTCCCGAGGAGATCTTCGAATCCGACCTTGACGATGCCCGTCTCCGCCTCGACATCCTCCTTCCTCGTCCTGGAATGATAGATCAGCTCCACCCCGAAGGGCTTCAGCCGGCGGGCGATCGCCGTGCCTATCTTCCCGAGGCCGACGATGCCCACGGTCTTGCCCATGATCTCCACGCCCTTCAGGTCTCCGTACTTCCTGTTCCACTCCCCCGCTCGCACGGCCTTGTCGGCGCTGACTACGCGACGGGTCAGGGCGAGCATCAGTGCTATGGCCATCTCAGCAACGGACTCTGTCAGGGCGTAGGGCGTGTTCAGGACGACCTTGCCCAGATCTCTTGCCGCTTCCAGGTCTACGTGGTCGCAGCCGATGCCGTGGACCCCCACCGCCTTCAGCCTCGGGGCGGAGCCCATGAAGGCTCGTGTGACCTTTATCCCGCCCCGGGTTATGAGGGCGTCCACCCTCGGGGCTTCCCTCCGCAGGGTGTCCTCATCTGAGCCGGGGGGCAGCCGGACCACGTTGACCCCGTTCTCCTCCAGCAGCTCCACGCCTGCGGGGTGAATGGGCTCGGTTACGACGACGGTGAACTCATCCATGGGGTATCCCTGGCATGGATCGGCTCGTCTCCTCTATTAGGTTTGCCCGTGGGCTCTGCCTACCGTCGTGAGCGTCGTCTCCTGGTTCTCCCGGGGGGTTCCGGCTTGGTCCTCCTGATAGCCTTGTCCAGGGTGTCGCAGAGCTCGTCGAAGGCCCTGAGGAGGTCCCATCCCCCCGCCTTGGCGTTTATCTGCCCGTCCGGGGTGAGGGCCCTCCCAGTGAGCTCATATCGGGTCCGGTTTCCCCGGGTCTGGGAGGTCTTGATGTTGACGGAGACCTCTGTGATGTCCGGGCGGAACCTCATGCCCCTCCTCGCCACCCTCCTGACCTTCTCCTCCGCCACCCCCCTCTCGAAGAAGTCCTCGTCAGAGAGCCCCATGATGTAGACGGGGAGCTCCTTCACGGCCCTGAGGCTGAGGAGGGGGGTCATCAGCTCCCTGGGGGTCAGGACCCCCCGGATCTCGCCCCTCTCGCCGACCATGAAGCAAACGCCCTTGCCCTGATCCCTCATGCTGCACGCGACTTCCAGCACCGAGGCGTCCTGCCGGACCGAGAGGGGGTGGGGGTCCATGATGCCCATCACACGGCC
>JAUWBQ010000063.1 GCA_030601645.1 Candidatus Bathyarchaeota archaeon
CCTGTGGCCTGGGCGAGGATCGAGCTCAAGGCCCACAACGTGAAGCAGGTGATAGCCGGCGCGGTGCTGAGCACCATTCTGACATGGTTCCAGATGGTCTTCTACGTGAACTTCCTGCTCCCCATGATATGAGAGGGAAAACTCCCAACCCAATCTTCTGAGTTAAAGCCCTCCAAAGCACTATAGCGCATTACAGTCGGACCAATGTCTGTACGAACGTGTCGTCAGGCTCGCCCCCCCAAGTTCCACAGTTATGCATCCTCGAAGAACAGGCGTGATCCATTATACAAATAAGACCAAGAGTATAGATACTGATAATCCGACAAGTTCCCTGATTTCTACGCCAAGATGATATCTCAGATGCATTTTCGTTATATACAACACCTGACATAGGTGACGGAATACTTTCCGGAGTATTCGAAATGCAGAGTGAAGGTCAAAGCACCGATCACGAAGCTATACAGAGAAAGTATAGAGGGAAGACGACAAGCTGCCCCCACTGCAAAGGCACTGTCCCGACAACGCTGTACTGCCTCAAATGTGGTTTTCCACTCTTCAACCTAAAAGGGGACCAAGAGATGAACAAAACCACTGGTGACAACGAATTCTTCGATCTCGTTCCATTGAAGGACATCCAAGACGATGCATCCTTACAATCAGGGGAGGCCGCACATCCCCCCTTAACTCCGTTTGACGGTCCTGATATGAGAGGAGTCGAGTTGGTGTTGAAGATAGACGAGTCAGACGTGCAGATCGACCTCGACGAGGCAGAGCTGGAAGAGATCCTTGCTTTCCTCGTTGACAGCTGATGACTCTCGCTTCAGAAATCCAGATGCCTCGTCGAATGACTTCCTATTTTCTGGGTTTGGGTACCGTATGGCTTAACTTTTTATCCCTGTAGTAGGCGTTGAACGACTTCCCGCAGGGCTCACAGAAATAAGATCTCCCCCCGAAGACCCCGAAAATGAACTTTCTCCCGCTGGATTCGGCCATGTTCTGGCATCTCGGGCACTCGATCGGCCTGACCCAGACTTCGTAGTCTCCTGCGAAGGTTATCAGGTTCCCGTCCGGGTCCTCGACGGTGGTGATGGCCCGATCGTCGGATACGATCTCCGGACCCACGCCGACTTGTATGCCCCTCTCCCTCATGAGCTCTACAATCCTGAGGAGGCTCCCGTCCAGGAAGTTCAGGAGGTTCTTTCCCATCTTCCCCTTGAACAGGCCGAGCCTGAGATCTCCCTGTTCTATCACCGCCCAGCCTTGCCCAACCTCGCCTTCGACGTGTTGGAAACCCAATCTTTCATAAAAGTCGAGGGAACGCCTGACATCACCCACGCTGAGGCAGAGGAAGAAACGCCCTAGATCTACTTCCATGAAATGGCCTACCCCTTAGCCCGCCTTTCCCCGATCCGGATAAAGCGGCATCATAATTATACTATTATGGATTCGAAACACGGGTCTCCAACGAGTTTTTTCGACCCAAAGTAAACGCAGTGCGTCTGAGACCTAAACCTCAAAAATGTGTGGGTTTAATATTCTTGACTTCACATGGAACTCGCCGTCTCGACGCTCTTCTGCCTCCACAGACCCTTCGAGGACGCCGCCTTGGACATGATCCGGGCCGGCTCAAGGTTCATAGAGGTGGTGGATGCGGGCCCTCACACCCTGACAAAGCCACGGGTCGAAAGGCTGCAGGAGATGAAGGCCTCCTACGACCTCAGGTACTCCGTTCACGCCCCTTTCACGGATGTGAACATCTCCGCGGATGACGATTGCGTCCGTGACGCCATACTGGAGCGGCTCGAGACATCCATCAGATGGACGTCTGAACTCGGCGAGATCCTGGTCTTCCATCCTGGTAACTCGACGGCGGTCGAGCGGCTCTCCCCAGGTTCGGCCTGGAGCATCAACCTCGAGTCTGTAGAGAGGCTCCTCAGCTACGCCGAGGATTACGGTGTGAAGGCTCTGATCGAGAACGTCCCCGAGCCCTTCCCCTACGTCATGAAATCAGTTGAGCACTTCGCCCGGTTCTTCGATGAGATCGGCGTGGAAGCCGGGATGGTCCTCGACATCGCTCACGCCAATCTAAGGGGCGAGGCTCTTGAGTTCATCATGAGGTTCGGCGACAGAATAGAGCACGTCCACGTGAGCGACAACGACGGTGAGTCCGACCTCCACCTCAGAGTCGGGGCAGGTTCAATCGACTGGGGGAAGACTGTGAAATCCCTCAAGGAGTCGCCCTTCGACGGCTGGGTTACAGTAGAATCCTATGACGGAATCGACGAGAGCTTGGGCCTGCTCAGATCCCTATTGTAATTTGTCCAGGGGCAGCTCCAGTTCGAGGAGGTCTTCTGCAATTATGGTGTTGGGGAATACCTTGACGGCTTCCTCCAGTAGGACGCTCGCATCGGGGTAGCGGGAGCTTATGTGGGTGAGTACGAGCGTTCCAACCCCCGCCTCCTTGGCTACCTCAGCGGCCTGAGTCACCGTCGAATGGCGGTTCTCATCCGCCTTGCAGGCCAGGGAATCGTCGAAGGTCGCCTCGTGAATCAGGACATCAGCCCCAGATGTGGCTTCCAGAAGCCCCTCGGTGGGCCTCGTGTCACCGCTGTAGACGATCTTCAAACCCCCTCTTGGGGCATCCACAACATCCCTTGATTTCACAATTCTCCCGTCTCTCAGTTCGACATCCTCGCCGTGCTGGAGTTTACCCCAAAGGGGACCCTCGGGGACACCCAGAGCCCTCGCCTTCCCGGGGTGGAACCTGCCTGGGCGGGGGTGCTCCACGAGAACGTATGACCATGAGGGGCCGTCGTGGTCGGCCTCCACTGCCATCACGTCATATTCGGATCCTTGGAACACGATGCCCTCGGAGGATATCTCACATATTTTCACCGTGAAACCCGGGCCGCCGAGGACTGAACTGAAAGCCTGGATGAAGGCGACGAGGCCCTCCGGGCCGTAGATGTGGAGGGGACGGTCCCGCTGGAGCAGGGTCATGGACTGGATGAGGCCGGGGAGGCCGAGGACGTGGTCGCCGTGGAGGTGGCTGATGAACATCTTTGTGCGGCGGCGGAACCCGATGTGAGCCTCAACCATTCGGCGCTGCGTCCCCTCGCCGCAGTCGAAGAAGATGATCTCCCCCTTCCTCCTTATGGCTATTGCCGAGGAGCTGCGGCTCTGTGTGGGCATGCTCCCGCTGGTTCCTAGGAAGATTATCCTCACGTCAAGCCCCCTTGGACATCGTCATCTCCTATGGGAATAACTGATCTGGACTATTTATGTCCCAAAGCGCTAAAAATCTGTTTTCAAACGTGATGCCATATTGCGTGTGCAAACTGTCACGACAGGAAGCTGCAAGTTGATGAGCCTCTGGTCAACCGCCTCTGAGTTCGTCTATGTATCGCTCTGCTTCCAACGCGGCCATGCAACCGCTGCCGCACGCTGTTACCAGCTGCCTGTACTTCGTGTCGTTCAAGTCGCCGGCCACGAACACTCCCCTTACGCTCGTGTCGACGCCCGAGGGCGAGACAATGTAGCCGCTCTCGTCCATGTCGAGCTGGCCATTGAACAGGGACGTGTTGGGATCCCATCCGATGGCGAGGAGTACGCCATCGCACTCCAAGGTCCACTCCTCACCGGTCTCCCGGCTCTTCAGCCTCACCCCCTCGACTCGGCTCTCCCCCAGTATGTCCTGCACGACTGTGTTCCACAGGAAACGGATCCTATCGTTCTCTTCGGCCCGCTGCTTCAGGCACGTGCATGCGGTCAATCTCTCCCTTCTGTGAACTATCACAACCTCCCTGGCGAACTTGGCGAGGTCGAGGGCCTCCTGGACGGCTGAGTCCCCACCTCCGACCACCACCACCCTCTTACCCTCGTACAGGAGGGCGTCACAGGTCGCGCAGACGAAGACACCCCGCCCCATCAGCCGCTCCTCCGACTCGAGGCCGAGCTTCCTGTTCGACGAGCCCGTGGCGACGATGACGCTCCAAGCCTCGTGCACCGTCTCTCCGACGATGACATTGAGGGGGGTGGACGAGAAGTCTACGGCAGTCGCCTCATCCTCGAGGAACTCCGCCTTGAACTTCTCGGCCTGCTTCCTCATCCTGCCCGAGAGTTCGGGGCCGGTTATCGTCTCGGGGAAGCCCGGGTAGTTATCCACTTGGAAGGTGAGGGCGATCTGGCCACCTACCATGCGACCGGTTATGACTAGCGTCCTCAGGTTCGCCCTGGCGGTGTACATCGCGGCGGTGAGGCCCGCGGGCCCTCCCCCGATGACGATGACATCGTACGGGGCTGATGCCATCCTGTCATCGTCACTCCAGAGGTGTGCTCTGCTCTAAACAGTAGTCCTTCTGGGAGAGGATCTCTCTCAGATCGCTCAGAAGCATCTCAAAGGTTCTGAAACCGACGATCTCCCCGACGGCCCTCCCCTGGCAGAAGACCTTTATCGTCGGCGTGCCCATGACGCCGCTCTCCATGGCGATCCTCCGGTTATCGGGGCTATCGAGGATGTTCATCTTGGCGAACTTGACCTTCTCGAATGCCTCGGGTAGCCGCTCAAATTCTGGGTTGAGTTTCAGGCACCAGCCGCACATGTGATGCCAAAAGTCGACGACGACGGGCCCATCGTGTCTCACCACTCCCTCGTCCCAGGATTCTGCTTGGAGGTCGATGATCTTTGACATGGGAGAATCACTTATGGTTGGGGAAGCGAGGGGGGTATATTAATGCTTTCAGCCCAGGCCTAGATCTCAGTGAAGGAGAGGTTGCCCTCGGAGATGGTGAGCTCGTATAGCTGGTTCGGGTAGGGCTTGAGCCTGAACGCCTCCAGCTCCTCGGCGGTTATAATCATTGTGAGCTTCCTAAGCTCGTACTCCTTGGCGTCCCCGCCCGGCAGGACCCTCTGCATGCCCTTGCTTATCTGGACCACCATCTGGCTGATCTCCTCGGGGAACTCCGTGGGGGTCATGGCCACCATGGGGGGGCGCTGCCGGACCTCTACGAAGTCGATCTGGTAGCCCTCCCGGCCCTCCACATCCTTCATGGACTTGACCGAGTGCACCTTGAGCCTGATGCGGGAACGTAACATCTCCGACACCATTGATCAGGGAAGGGCCCCCAATCAAATACGTTCCGGTCAAATGTAAGGTGCTTATACCCGGAACTCGTAGAATCCGTTTCACAAGAAGTGTCTAAAATCAATAATTCGTTTTAGAATCTATGATTCATAGTGTGTTTCCTAAGAGCTTTTCTGGGTGACCGATGCTACTGTACTTAATAAAAACCGTTTACACTACTCTTTCGAAGGCCGGGTGACGGAATGGACCAAGTGAATAAATTGGACATCATCGACCTCATCATCAGTATCCTCAAAGAGCATGAGGAGACCCTGGAAAGGATAACCACGAAGATCGAGAACCTCGTCGTCCTTAAGCAGTATAAAATGGAGGGAAAATCTGATTGGAGATGATCGCCCGCCTGGTCTCGGTGAAACTACCCTCCGGTGAGGAGGGAAACAAGGCCTTGGCCAAGTTCGAGCTCCACGACTACGACGGGAGTAGGGGCGTACTATTACTGCCCTACGACAGGGAAATGGGATCACTGGGAAACGTTTTTAGACTTGACATCGACAACTTCCGGCGCATCTCGGTGAGAGAATACCTCGACATACCGCCCCTCGGCATAAGGCTCAAGGACGAAACAGTTGAAACACCAGGAGTCTGGTGAACCCCCTCGCCTCATTCAGCCTTTTCGAGATGATCCGCGACAAGGCCGGCCACGGTGACCCGACTCAGGGGTGTCTGCACCGTGTCCGTGGACAAGATCAGGTCTGCCCCAGCCTCTCGTATCCGTTCCTCGGCGTCCCCCATGAAAAGCCCGTGAGTGCAGGCAGCCGCAACCTTGTGTGCCCCCAACTTCTTGAGCCCCCTCACGGCCGCGGCGGTGGTGCCCCCGCTGCTGATGATGTCGTCGAAGACCACTGCGTCTTTTCCTCCTATTTCGAGGTCTCTCACGACCATCTCGATCTCTCCGGTCGCCCGGTGCCTCGTCTTCTCGAAGAAGCCCGACCCGCCTCCCAGCACCTCAGCCGCTGCGTCGGCGAGGTGTTTGGCGCCCTCGTCCGGAGAGAGGCTGTAGGCCCCGTCGAACCCCAGGGACCTCATGTGCCCGGCGATGAGGGGCATCGCGGAAAGGTTAACCATCCCTAGACGCGTTTTCTTTTGAAGCCTCTCCAGGGATTCCTCGTTGTGGGCGTCGACGACGATGAGTTCGTCACCCCCCGCATTCTCCAAGAGGGTTACGACCGTGTCGAGGCTCAGAGCCTCCCCCTCTAGGAACCTCTTGTCCTGACGGGAGTAGGCGAGGTACGGCACGACGCACACGACCCTCCCGGCTCCGAGATCCTTCGCAGCCCTCACCATGAGGAAGAGCTGCATCATCCCCCTGTCGGGGTTGGGGAAGGTTGTCTGCACCACGACGGCTGTCTCCCCCTTCACCGGTGCAGTGAGGCGGATGTAGCTCTCGCCATCCGGAAAGAGCCTGTGATCAACGGGGTGGGAGTCGACTCCTAGTTTCTCTGCGATCTTCCCTCCCAGCTCCAGGGAGGCGGGTCCCGGCATGACGATCATGTCGACCGAATAGGATTGCGCAAGCTGGTAGATAAGCCTAGCAGGCTAGAAGGAGGCGTAGAGGAACAGGGTTCCTGCGACGAGGGTGGCGGCGAGCCAAGCCCTCCAGTCCCATCTCAGTACCTTGGCCCCGTCGAAGACGCCGAAGGGGATGAGGTTGAACAGGGCTAGGCTGGAGTTGATGAATACTCCTACGTACGACAGTACCCCCAAATATGGGTTTGACGTCGCGATGCCCAGGACAAGAAAGATTATCGCTTGGACCATGTTTGTGACCGGCCCGGCCAAGGATATCTTGCCATAATCGTCGCCGTACATGAGACCCGCGATCATTACAGCACCTGGGGCCACCAGAATCAATGGGGAGAAGAAGGACAGCAGGGTTATTGCGAGGCCGAGGTTGTTGAGCCTGTACTCGGCCCAGTATCCCAGCCTCTGGGCCATGAACTTGTGGGCCAGCTCGTGGAGGAGGAAGGCTGCGACGAATATGAGTATCGCACCTATCACCACGATTTGGTTCCTCAAGATGCCACGCCCCATCAACACCAGTGGGAGGGCCGCAATGATCAGCAGGCTGATGCCGAGGTGCTCCAGCTCCTTGTCGCTGAACTTGAAGAGGCTCCGTATGGTAGAGCCGTAACGAGGAGCGTGGTATGTATAATCATGGGGTCTCTCAGTGGAGGTCCTCCCCGCAGAAGCCCTGGCGCGCTCCCTGTAGAGGCCGGTGCAGCCGTGGAACTCCGGCAGCCTGTGATCCGCGCAGAAGTACCCCCCACAGTAGTTGCACCTGAAGGGTAGATCCACATCCCTGCCGCACCTATCGCACTGGACCATGTATTATCGTCGCCCGTTCGGGGAATAGAGGCGGATTACGCCTATTTGAGCGTTTCATATCTCGCCTTCGGAGAGGCTTTCATCGAGCCCCAGCGAGAGAGGCAGAATGAGGGTCGCCAGGGCCGCCAGGAGCAGGTACAGCGTAGAGGGTTGGAAAGCCTCTGCGATGACGCCCCCCACCATCGGCCCGATGGTCATGCCCACCCCATAGACGCACTCGTGGAGGCCCATGGCGGTACCGAGGACCTCCCTGGGGGTCCTGTGGGCGATGTAGTCTAGGATCACAGGGGTAATGATGCCCCCAGCTAGGCCGTATATCGCCAGGGGCGCCACGAACTCTAGGGTGGTCGACGAGAAGGATAACATGAACAGGGCTCCGGTCATGAGGAATGCGGCGAGGCCCAGGGACTTTTTCGTCCCCCACATCACCCATCTTTCGGAGTTGAAGAAGCCCAGACCCCTGACACCGTTGGTCATCGTCAGCAGGAGGCCGATGGCGGAGGCCGAGATCCCCAGCTCACCCATGTGACCTGGGAGGATGGTCATGTATATGCCCAGGACGACGGCGTAGGGTAATAGGGTTGCATAGGCCAGGAGGATTCCCCTGATCGCTGAAAAGTTGAACATGCGGCTCTCCGATCGGTTCCGTAGTTCCAGGCGCTTCGCCAGCCTCGTCCAGATGAGTGCGGTGCTTAACAATACCAGAAAAGAGAGAATGATGAAGAGAGCGGGGAACCCGTAGGAGTCTGAGATTAGACCACCCAGGAAGGGGCCCACGACGAAGCCAAGTATCCATGAGAGGTTGTATCGCCCCACCGACTGTGTCAGCAACTCAGGGGGGGAGATGTCGGCCGTGAGGGTGCTGGCGGTGACCCAGAACGCACCCGACGCCACCCCGAGGAGACCCCGGACCACGATGACATCCGAGACCTTGGAGGTCAGGGCGAAAAGGAACACCACCAACATCCCGATGACGGTGAATCCCACGTAGAACCTGACCCTCTCGAACCGATCTAGGAGAACCCCAGAGAGAAACGTCATCACGGTGTAGACGACACTACCGACGGCGCCTATCACCCCGAGCGCGATG
>JAUWBQ010000162.1 GCA_030601645.1 Candidatus Bathyarchaeota archaeon
GGAGATGAGGTTGTGGCCACACCCATGCCCCACCCCCGGGAGGGCGTCGTACTCCGCTATGACGGCGACCCTCGGCCCCTCGGTCTTGCCCTTGTATGTGGCGCAGAATGCTGTGGGTATCCCGTGGAGCTGCCTCTCGACTTGGAAACCGTGGCTCTCCAACTCGTATGTGAGCAATTCCGCCGACTTGAACTCCTCGCTCCCCAGCTCGGGGTTCTCGTAGAGGACCCTGCTTATCTAGTGGAGGCGCGCCCTCTGCTCCTCGACGGCCTCCCTCACAGTCGCCTTGAGCCTGTCAACGTCGACCAACGCAGTTCACATCTACTACGTCGTACTACAGAAAATTCTTTCCCAACACGATCCCCATCCGGACAGGTCCACACGGGTAAACTTATGAACAACCCCAATTGAATTCATTCCATCAGGAGAATTTCAAAATGGTTAAACGGGTCTACGCCTTCGGCGAAGGAAACAAGGAGATGAAATCCCTCCTCGGGGGGAAGGGCGCAAACCTATCTGAGATGACCAACATAGGCCTAAGGGTCCCGCCCGGATTCACGATCACCACGAGCACATGCAACGACTTCTTCGAGGCGGGGGGCGAGTTCCCCGAGGGCCTCTGGGAGGAGGTGCTTGAGCACGTAGAGATCCTCGAGGGGAAGACGGGGAAGCGGTTCGGAGATGTGGAGAGCCCCCTGCTGGTCTCCGTGAGGAGCGGCGCACCCATCTCCATGCCCGGCATGATGGATACCGTCCTCAACCTCGGCCTCAACGACGACACGGCCCAGGGCCTCATCAAACTCACAGGGGACGAGTGGTTCGTCTACGACGCCTATAGACGCCTCATCACCATGTTCGGGGACGTCGTCATGCACCGAGAGAGGGCCAAGTTCGACGACGTCCACAAGGCGGAGAAGGAGAGGGAGGGCGTAGAAGGGGACACCGACCTCAGCGTCGACGGCCTGAAGCGGACTGTGGAGGGCATGAAAGCCGTCTACGCCGAGGAGCTGGGCCACCCCTTCCCGGTGGACCCGATGGAACAGCTGAAGAGATCTATTGCAGCTGTCTTCAACTCCTGGAACATTCCCCGGGCGATCACCTACAGGAAGGCCGAGGGCATCCCCGACGACATGGGCACGGCATGCAACATACAGCTCATGGTCTTCGGGAACATGGGCTGGGACTCTGGCAGCGGCGTCATGTTCACGCGGGACCCCGGGAACGGCGAGAAGGAGCTCTTCGGGGAGTTCCTGTTAAACGCCCAGGGGGAGGACGTAGTCGCAGGCATCAGGACCCCCCTCAAGCTCGCGGACCTAGACAAGGAGCAGCCAGACCTCTACAAGGAGCTGGGTGGCATTGCGGAGACCCTTGAGTCCCACTATACGGATATGCAGGACCTCGAGTTCACCATCGAGAAGGGGGTCCTCTACATCCTGCAGACCCGCACGGGCAAGAGGACCGCCAAGGCCGCCATCAAGACAGCCGTGGACATGGTCAACGAGGGGCTCATCGACAAGGAGACCGCCCTCATGAGGATCACGCCCGACAACATCGACCAGCTCCTCCACCCCCAGTTCGACCCCGCATCCAAGAAGGCCGCCGAGGCAAGGGGAGACCTGCTCACCGTGGGGTTAAACGCCTCACCGGGCGCTGCCTCGGGCATAGCCATCTTCAACGCCGACAGGGCGGAGGAGAGGGGGAAGGCCGGGGAGAGCGTAATCATGGTTAGACCCGAGACGACCCCCGACGACGTCAACGGCATGATCGTCTCCAAAGGATTCCTCACCCAGCATGGCGGCGGGACCTCCCACGCAGCGGTGGTCGCCAGGGGCTGGGGGAAGCCATGCGTCGCGGGAGCCGAGGAGATCAGGATCAACTCCCAGGACAACTCGTTCACCGTGAAAGGCAGGAAGTTCAGTGAGGGCGACTGGATATCCATCGACGGGGCCACCGGCGAGGTATACGCCGGAGTGATCGAGACGATGATCCCAAACATCGATGAGGAGAAGGAGCTCCAGCAGGCGCTGCTCTGGGCCGACGAGGTCCGCAGGCTAGGCGTCAGGACGAACGCCGACAACCCCGAGGACGCTGCAAGGGCCCGCCTATTCGGCGCCGAGGGCATAGGCCTCTGCAGGACGGAGCACATGTTCTTCGACCAAGAAGGGGAGGAGATAAGCCGGAGGGAGAACATCGTCAAGATGATCCTCCAGTCAGACGCCGCCGCGCCGATCCTCAGGAGGATCGCTGACTTGGAGAACAGCCTCGAGCTCAGCCCAGACGACGAGGCGCTGAAGGAGGAGCTCGCAGGCCTCATGAAGGAAGCCGACGGCAACCCAGCCGTCAAGGAGTACCAGGCGGCGCTGGACGCGATCCTCCCCTTCCAGAGGAAGGACTTTGAGGGCATCTTCGAGGCCATGGACGGCCTCCCCGTCATCGTCCGCCTCATCGACCCCCCGATGCACGAGTTCCTGCCCCCCAGGGAGGAGCTCATCGTGGAGGTCACGAAGCTCAGGTGCACCGGCGAGGACCCAGAGGAGCTAGAGGCGAAGGAGAAGATCCTCATGGTCGTGGAGAGCATGTGGGAGACAAACCCCATGCTGGGCCTCAGGGGCTGCAGAGCGGGTCTCATGTACCCGGGCCTCACGGAGATGCAGACCAGGGCCATCTTCGAGGCCGCCTGCAACATGGCGGCGAAGGGCGTCGACGTCCACCCCGAGGTCATGATCCCGCTGACCTGCCACGTCAACGAGCTCCAGGCGGAGCGGGCGAAGCTGGAACGGGTGGCCAGGGAGGTGATGGAGGAGAAGGGCATGGACCTCCCCTACATGTTCGGCACCATGATAGAGATACCCCGGGCCGCGTTGACCGCGGACAAGATAGCCGAGGCATCCGACTTCTTCAGCTTCGGCACCAACGACCTCACCCAGATGACCTTCGGCCTCTCCAGGGACGACGCAGAGGGGAAGTTCCTCCTCAACTTCGTGGAGAGGGGCCTCCTGCCGGCGAACCCGTTCCAGCAGCTGGACTGGGAGGGCGTAGGCCAGCTCATGGAGATCTGCGTCAAGAAGGGGAGGGAGACCAACCCCGAGCTGGAGATAGGCATCTGCGGGGAGCACGGCGGAGACCCCCACAGCATCGAGTTTTGCCACATCATCGGCCTCGACTACGTCTCCTGCAGCCCCTACAGGGTGCCCATCGCCCGGCTGGCAGCGGCCCAGTCGGAGCTCAAGCACAGAGGCGAATGAGCGATGAAGGCGTCGTTGGACCACGTAGGCATCTACGTCAAGGACCTGGAGAGGTCCATGAAGTTCTACAGCGAGTTATTCGGCTTCCCGGAGCACAGCAAACTAGACCTCGGGGCCACCAAGATCGCCTTCCTCGACCTGGGTGGCAGCCTCCTTGAGATCGTTCAGCGCGCCGAGCCGCCCGAGGCCCCCAGCGGAAGCTGGAGCCACCTGGCCTACACCACCGACGACTTCGACGGCATGGTGAGCCGCCTGAAGGAGAAGGGGCTGGAGCTGCGGGAGATGACCCTCGGCGACGGCTCCAGGATCGTTTTCTTCAAGGACCCGGATGGACACGACGTGGAGATAGACGAGAAGGCCTTCAACAAGTAAACTACAGCTGCAGAAGTAATGAGTCTCTAAGAGGTATCACACATCCATATTACTAATATTTACCACTAAACGATTTCACGCCTAACATGGGCAAGTCCGTCAAGAATGGTGGCTGGATTCTCACCCGGTATAAGACCAAGAAGAACGGGAAGACCGTCTACAAAGTCAAGAAGGTTCGCAAGTAGCCCTTGATGACAGGATTACAGGCGACAGCGCTGAGTCCTTGCGCTGAACCTCACCTATATGACGTATTTCCTTGATCCCCTTCTCAGTAAATGATGTCGCAGGGGATCCCGCGGACTCGGCACTTCTCGGATACCTCCCGCTTGAACTTGGCGTAGTAGCCAGACTCCTTACCCACCGCCGCCTCGAACAGGGGCTGGAGGTCTGGGTAGCCTTCCGACAGCGCCCTCCTGATCTGGGGCATGTTCCCCGACTTTATGTTCAGCCTGTCCACCAGGACGT
>JAUWBQ010000002.1 GCA_030601645.1 Candidatus Bathyarchaeota archaeon
CCGAGTGAACAGCTTGATTATGTTCCCTCTCTTCAACAGGGTGTGGAAGAGCTCCCCACGCTCCGTCTTCTCGTAGAAGTAGTGCCTGCCCTCCCGGCGCTCCACGAGGACCCTCTCGGGCAGGAAGAAGTCCTCGATCCATATCCTGAACTGCGTCTCATTCCCCAGGACCTTGATGAGATCCCACTTGGTGGCCTCCCCCTTCTCCTCGACGGTGTTCAGTAGCTCCAGGGCTATCGTGTCGGGGGATCTACGGGGGGCCACTCTCGACGCTCCTAGCTGGACTCCATCTCCTTCCGCAGAGAGCGAAAGCGGTTATACCTCGATCTCAATCCGTACCATCTCCAGAGCAGCAAGACTCCGAAAAGGCCCCACATGGTGAAAATGAACGAGCTAGCAAGCATGTACTCTGAACCCAGCCCAGGGAGCAAAGTCAGGGCAGCAACCCCGAGGAAGATCATGAAGACACCGAATATCGCTATGTAGTTGATGTTCTCCCAGAGATCCTTTACCAGAGCATTCGCGTCTATGAGCAGCTCTCCGAAGATGTCGTTCCACCTGATGAGCCTCTCATCCACGTCGTTTTTCTCCATCTCGATCAGACGAGTCAAAGCTATGACATGTTAAAACGTTTGTTCTGAAACTAAACCCTCCATTTATTCCAGTTGCGCGCACGCTCTTCAGAACAAGATGTCCAAGATGTGAAATTTCTGTACCCTCCGACGGGAGTTCGAATCTCGCCCGGGCTACCATCTTTTTGTTTGTGCTGGTTTTGGAGCGCGCGCAACTTCTCAACGATGATGTGTTTGCTCACGTATTTCCGAACTTACACAGAGAAAAGGAATTAAGAGTTCCGTCTCTTATCATTAACTATATGAAACGATTAACGATCGGGGACATCCAAAGATGTGTTGGATGCCAACTCTGCATGTTCGCATGTAACAGACGATATGGAAACGGCGGATTATCAAAGTCCGCTATAAGAGTAAGATCCGTAGGCGGATTTGAGAGAGGATTCGTGGTCATTGCTTGTAGGGCTTGCGCAGATCCACCATGCATGAAAGTCTGTCCAACCGATGCTCTAAGCCTCAGGAAGGGGGGAGGAGTAATACTTGAAGGATCCAGGTGTATCGGATGTAGACTATGTTTGGATGCATGCCCTGTCAGGTCAGTCTTCTGGGACGATGAGGCGAACAAGCCGAACATATGCGTCCATTGCGGATATTGTACCGGTTATTGTCCATACGATATCCTGGAGCTCAAGGAGGTAGAGGCTAGATGACAGCACTTTCTAAAATTTTATTCATAGATTTGTCGAATAGAACATTCCATGTAGAGCACAGAGAAGATCTTTTCGAGAAGCTGCTCGGCGGGACGGGAGTAGCGACTAAGTTACTTTTAGAGCATTGTCCTGAAAACGCCGACCCGCTAGGCCCTGATAACCCCATCATCTTCGCCGTGGGTCAACTAACGGGGCTTTTCCCACTAGCGTCGAAGACCGTGTCCATGTTCAAATCTCCTCTAACAGGGAATCTAGGGGAGAGCCACGCCGGCGGGAGAAGCGCCATAGCCATCAGATCAGCAGGTTATGGTGCGATAGTCATCACAGGATCCAGCGAGACCCCTGTCTACATAGCGGTTCATGGTGGCGATGTCCACTTCAGAGACGCCTCCGGCATATGGGGAATAGTCAACTCCGTCACAGTAGGCAGGGTCGTGAGAGAGTTGGAAAAAGGTTCGGGCATGAGGACCGTGATGAGGATCGGCGGGGCTGGAGAGAACCTCGTCTCTTACGCCTGCGTGACATCGGAGACCTACAGACATTTTGGCAGGCTCGGGCTGGGAGCCGTCTTCGGAAGTAAAAAACTCAAAGCCCTGGTAGTTTCAGGCGACGAATCCATAGACGTCGAGGACAAAAGAAAGTACAGGCAAATCTACGATGAAATATACAAAAAGGCCGTAGAATCCCCGCTCATGAAAAAGTATCACAACATCGGCACAGCATCAAACGTAATGCCGTTGAACGAGTTGAAGGCGATCCCCATAATGAACCTGAAGATGACCTCCTCTCCAGACATAGAAGGCATATCCGGAGAGAGACTCGTAGAGGGCTACCTAGGGAGGAGGGTCGCATGCGCACACTGTCCGGTAGCATGTGTACACATCGCAGCCCTGAGGGAGCCATACGAAAGAGAGCCATACTTCTACAAGACATCGATGATCTCCTACGATTACGAACCGGTCTACTCCCTGGGAGCCATGCTTGGCATATTCAAGATCGAGGGGTTCCTGAAGCTGATGGACGAAGTCGAGGCCTGGGGCATGGACGCGATGAGCACGGGCGTAACCCTGGCTTGGGCCACAGAGGCCTACGAGAAGAGGCTGATAACCGACGAAGACACTCTCGGATTAAAACTCAGATGGGGAGACCATCAGACCTACATAAAGGCGGTGGAGTTGATAGCACGCGCTCGCGCGAACGAGTTCTACAAAGCCCTGGCAAAAGGTGTGGAACACGCATCCTCATGTTACGGTGGAAAGGATTTCGCCCTTTCCTTCGGCTCCAATGAGATGCCCGGGTACCACACAGGTCCGATGTGTTATGTAGGTTATCTCACAGGCTCGAGGCATAGCCATCTCGACAGTGCAGGATACAGCCTAGACCAGAAAACATTAAATTTAGAGAAATTACCAGAGCCAAAAGATGCGGCTAAAGAATTATTTAAAGAGGAATCCTGGAGGCAGATTCTGACAAGCCTGGTAGTGTGTCTTTTTGCCAGAGGCATCTACGAGAAGGACGTTGTATCAAATACGCTTGAAATAAATGGAATAAGATTGAACTCTGAAGAATTAGAGAAGTTAGGATCTGAAATTTTAGCAATGAAGCACGAATTTAAGCTGAGAGAAGGATTCGATCCTAAAAAACTTAGAATACCGGGTAGAATACTCGAAACTGAAACACCGCACGGTAAAATCGATGAGACATACCTGAAGAAAACAGTCGATAACTTCTACCAACTTTTTTCACAATCTTGATAAATAGATTAATTGCTCACGCCCGCGCGCGGCGGCTACCTTCTTTACTGTGAGTGCTTGCGTTCGCGCGCAAGCTCATTACTTTTATGTTGTAGATTTCGAAGAATGCATTTTTATAAAGAAAAAGCGCTAAGAATTTTGTAGAAGGATAATTGATGAATGAGACAACGGAGGGTAATTTAGGCAATTATGTTAAGGTCTTAATACTTCTATTAAAACCGATATTGCTCCTTTCCATCTTAACAGTTATAGCCCTCTACCTTTTTGCCATACCCTTGGGTTTAGAACTCTTCCTTTTCGAAAAACTCTCAACGACGTATTCTCCGAGTCACACGATTTCAGTCAATTTACTCAATACCCAATTAGATGTTAGCCTATACCACATTTTCATATCTTTGATCTCGTTTTACACCCTATGTCTCGCTTTAGCCTGGAAAAAAAACATTAGCTTTCATAAGGTTATCCAAAGATTTTTCTCTGAACCAGCAAGTCTTCAAATGAAAAACTTCCTGTTTGCCCTACCGATCCTATCAAGTTTGACATACATCGCCGCAATGAGCGGGTTCTTCTTTAAAGAATCTTATACAATACCGGTAGTTAAGACTCCTCTACCAGAAGATACCCTGCTAACATTTTTCAGACTATGCATTTCGCCACTAACAGAAGTGATGACCTATCAAATTCTTCCTATAGGCGTATTCCTGGTTGTTCGCTTTTTAACCTTGAGAAAAAAGGAGGCGTCTCTGTGTTGGAAGGAGCGTCTGAAAATCTGCTTTCTAGCTTTCACAAGTCCTGACGATGCAAAAGAGATGTTGGGCCTCAAGACGGTGGATGATTCAGGATTCTGGGAGGGTATCAGCCGCGATGAGTGGATGATGGTTCTTTTCACATCGGTTTTTTCCGCTTTCTCCCACTACCTTTTCACGAGCACCTGGAGTGTTGGCAGGATCGCATCAACTTTTCTCCAGGGTCTGGTCTTAGGTTTGTCCTTTCTAGTTTATGGTGTTCAAGCACCCATCCTATTACGTTGGTTATCTAACTATTCCCTCTATACCTATGGCCTCACCGCGGTGATCCATCCCAACCTGGCGGTTCTGAATTTCCTCAACGAAAAATTGACCTTAGGCCTAGGAGTTTTCGTACTGCTTTTAACCGCCTACTCAGGAGTGAGAGAACTAGCTAATACTTGGAGGTTTAGATTAGAAACAGTTACTTGTACAGCTGGAAAAGCCAGAGACCAAATTCGATCAAAAGGCGACGAACTATTATCCCATCTTCGCCGGCTCGGTTTCTTCGATCTCGCATCGTTGATCCTGGCGTTGCTAATATTTTCCAGCAGATTGGCGATCGTGAACTCTCCGAAACCCGTGATTGGCGAGGCATATTACGATACGGGCTTCGTCTTCGATGAATCATATTACGTCAAGGCGGCCAGAAAAATGCTCGCCGGCGAACCCGCCAACGATGAACACCCTCCACTGTCAAAGGCGTTCATCATGCTCGGGATGACGTTGTTTGGAGACAAACCATTAGGTTGGCGTATCTTTCCCATATTAGCGAGTTCGATATCCATAGTTTTGATTTACGGGATCACACTCCTCATTTGCGGGAAGAAATTTTCTTCTTTCATAGCCGCGATGCTCTTCGCAACTGACACGATGGCTTTCAACATCGGGCAGATCGCCATGCTCGACGCTCCTTCAATGATGTTTGTTCTTGTGGGAACCATTTTACTACTGAGAAAAAGGCACGATCTCGGTTCCCTGTTTTTTGGATTGGCGTCCCTGTGCAAACTAAACTCCGTCCTGTCTGTGGCAGGTATAATCATCTTCTTGGCATTGGCTGGATTCACCAAACGCGAAAAAAAATCGAACTTTCTGAGGGAGAACGCCCACTTCATTGGAAGGGTCTTCTTCATTGGGTTTGTCTCGTTTATGATCGGCCTGTGGGTTTATGACGCCGGATACGGAGTCTTCGACAACAATCCCATGCAGCATCTCGGTTTCATGTATTCTTACCATACAAGTCAGAGCTATCAGAGCTCGGAGGACGTCGTCCTACCGTTAGACTGGATAAACCCGCTGAACCCCTTCTCCCCGGCTGAATATCACGTTACCACTGTGAGAGAGATGTCAAACAGCGGGATTTTGCGAGAGTATCACCCCATTGCCTACTATGGCAGCTACTCCCCCCTATGGTGGAGCATATGGCTGGTGGTGCCCATGAGCCTGATTGAGATCGTTCGCAACATCTCCGAGAATAAAGAACAAGGATTAGGTCTCTTCACGTTTTCTTGGGTCGCGGTGAACTTCCTTCCGTATGTTCTATTTGCCCATGTCATGAAGAGGTGGGTGTACCCATTCTATTTCTATGCGTCTCTACCGGGGTTGTACATCGGTTTGTCTCATTACGCGAACGGCTCCAGGCTACGAAAAACGCTTCTTTCGTTGTTGATACTTACGCAGTTGTTCTGGTTTTTCTTGTGGTTCCCCGTCAAACCGAAGGTCGTTATCGATCTTCTGCTTTTGTTAGGTTTGCCCGCTTAGATACTTATAAAGCATGGGTTACCTATCCACCGACAATCGGGCCTGTCCTGATTCTTGAAGCTCTCAATCGCCAAATCACGACTATTAAGGCTATTGAAGTGAATATTAACAGGAAGACGCTGTAGGCGAACTCGAACTTCCATGGTGTTGAAGAGAGGTAGATCACCGATATGATCTCCAGCAATAATCCCCAGACGAGAATCGTCAGAACTCCCCTTTCGCTCATGGAGGTCGCCTCCAACAGATCTAGATTAACAATAAAAAAAGGGGGATCTGTATCAGGTTTTTCGTGATGCGTAAAGCCAGCCGACTGCGACTCCTATTATGAGGGCGACGACGCCGGCGCCTGCGAGGGTCGTGTAATTCGTCGTTGACACGGTCTCCGTCTCCGTCACCACATTTGTGGTTGTTTCCGTTACGACTTCTGTCGTCGTCACCGTCTCAACGGCTTCTGTTTTGGTCACCGTCTCAGCGGCTTGTGTTTTGGTCACCGTAAATGTGCCGTGAATTGGGGCCTCCGCCAAGTCTGCGAATATCTCGTCTGACGTGAACTTCGTGTTAGTGATCCAGCTTGGTTCGGCAGGTGTTTCGCCTTGAAGGGCGATTGTGAAGAGCACGGGCATGTTGGCGGGCCAGGTGGCATCATAGAAGTCTGCGAACCAGAAGCCGTTCTCCTCGTTTGGCCAGCCGACCCAGTTTGCCTCCGAGTACTCGTACCAGACGGCGCCGTAGAACAGAGGTATGCCGGGTAGATCGGTGAGCCAGGTCTCCTGAAGTTGAGTGTAGATGGCCTGGAGCGCCTCGGCGTCGCTCTCCTTTGGAATGGCATCTATTAGAGATATGACATCGGGGTTATCGTAGTTCGCCCAGTTAGCGGCAGGATGGCTTTGCCTGTTATCCATGAGCCATCTGAAGCCATTCCATGGATGGCTGTATCCCACATCAGCGCCCGACCAGCCTATAACGAAGTCCCAGTCGCTCTCGCCCAGACGAGACCACCAAATTGAGAAGTCTGGGAAGTCGGTTTCGACGCCTATGCCTATCTCTCCCAAGTTTGTCGAGATCATGTCGCATATCATCATCCAGTCGGTCCAGCCGTAAGGAACTTGTATGGTAAAGCCGGTAAGCGGGGTTCCGTCGAGCTCTCTTATGCCGTCGCCGTCGGTATCGACTATCCCAGCATCGTCTAGGATCTGCTTGGCCGTGTCCAGGTCGAATTCCCATCCGTACTGCGCTATTAGATCCTCATCTATTATCGGGGCAGCTGGACCTGTATGAATGATAGGCACCGCGGCGGCTTGAACACTGTAGTTGTAGTATGCCTTGCTTAACATGTCGTCGTATGGTATTGCGTGGGCGACAGCTCTTCTAAGCGTGGCGCTGGCCAGTGGCGCTTTATCAAAGTTGAGATAGAGAAATACTATGTTGCCACCTCTATAGTAGGGCTTGTTCGCATAATAAGTCCTCACGGGTAGTCCTTTGACTTCCCACATCTCCCAGATCTTCGGTGTGAAGTGCGTCATCACGTCGAGCTCGCCTTCTTCGAAGGCCAGCGCCGCAGCCACGTTGTCCAAGTAGGTTGTATGAGATATGTACTTGGGAGCAGGTAGACCGAAGATGTCCTTGCCCCACCAGTCGTCCACTCTTTCGTAGAACCAGCCCCCTTCGGTCCAGCTCATCAACTTGTATGGTCCAGCTCCCACTATTTCTTCGGGTACATCGTTCTTGAAGTCGATCGGGAGAGTGTCTCCATATTCAGCCTCTAAGCCTTCCCAGATGTGCTTGGGCAGTATTAAGGGGCCATTAAGTACGTCAAGCATATTGAAATAGTTCAGCTTTGCCTCGCTTGTAGTGATTTGTACGGTCTTTTCATCTAGGGCTTCGACGCTCTCGATATAGTCCCAGAGAGGCGTATACATCCACGTCACATACTTCTTGCCCAGCTCCAATGAGTACTTGTAGTCCTCTGCAGTTACGGGCTGACCGTCCCACCATTTCGCCTCATCCCTGATCTTGACGTGCAACGTGTACTTGTCAAACCATTCGTAGCTCTCAGCGGCGTAAGGCAGCCACTCATCCAGATCGTTGCTGTACATGTAGAGCGTAGGGTACATAATGCCCCATGCCCAGCTTTGGCTACCCGACAAAGGATTCCAACCTGCCGGAGGTCCCCAAGAGGAGGAATGGAAATAGACGTCTTCCCTAGATATCACCTGGGCTTGCACTGGAGAGAACGCGGCAGCCGTAAACATCAACAGGACAGCTATGATTAGTGTTTTTACGTTTATGCTCATTTTTTTCACTAGCAAAATAATAATCTATACGAATCACTATAAATCATTAGCGACCAATTCTTGGATTCGCGTTATAACCAGTACTCAAGGATATAGTAGGCTGTTCTATCAAGTCATTTCATCGCTGGAGGCTAGAATCCGGGCCATTTCCTGTAGAAGAGGGGGATGTCTTCTCCAAGCTTCTTGGTGTAAGTGTGCTGCGGATGGTTCATTATATCATCAGGTGAGCCTTTTTCGACGATCGAGCCCTTGCTCATAATCAGCACCTCATCGCTCACATAATAGGCAAGGCCTAGATCGTGAGTTATGAATATGACTGAAGTCTCGTACTCGTCTCTGAGCTTCGAGAAAAGCTTGAGTATGCTCGCTTTCGTGGAGGCGTCTATCATCGAGATGGGTTCGTCGGCCAGTATGAGCTTGGGTCTAAGCATATAGCACCGGGCTACCATGATCCTCTGTCTCTGTCCTCCGCTAAGTTCATGAGGGTACTTGCCAAGGACGTCCTCGTGCCTGAGCCCGACCTCCTTGAGAGCCTCTTTGACCAGGCTGTCTCTTTCGGTGCCCGAGTGCCCCGTCAGATTGAAGACCTGATATAGAACTCTGTCGATCTTATGGAGGGGATTGTAAGCCGCGTACGGATCCTGGAATATACCGTGGACGATTCTGTAATACGACCTTAACTCATCGATCCCTTTGAGGCCGAACACGTCTCTACCTTCGCAGATCACCTCGCCCGAGGTGGGCGGCAGCAAATTCAGTATCATCCTGGCGGTGGTTGTCTTGCCGGAGCCGCTCTCACCCACGAGCGATATGAACTTGCTCGGTTCGACGTCAAAGGACACGTCGTCTACGGCGACTATCTCCCTCCTCTTGAACAACCCCACGGTGAAGATCTTCGTGAGGTTCTTGACTTCAAGGAACACTGGACATCCCTCCTAGCCGTCTCCGGATGCGATGTGGCATGCGACCAGCTGGGTCCCCTTGGACTTCACGAGAGACGGCTCAACGGACCTACAGATGCTCGTGGACTTGGTACATCTAGGATAGAAGCGGCAACCCTCGGGTGGATCCAGAAGGTTCGGTGGTTCACCCGGGATGGATGCGAGGCCTCTCTCCCTTACTTCAGGTTCGGGAGTCACCACAGCGCTCGTCAGGCTGACTGTGTAAGGGTGTTTCGGTTCGAAGAGCACGTCTTCGGTCGGGCCCGATTCCACTATCTTACCCGCATACATGATGGTTATCCAGTTGGCTATCTGCCTGAGGATGGCTATGTCGTGAGTTACGAAGATCATGCTTTCGATGATACCCGTCTTCCTGAGGTCCATGAGCATTCTGAGAACCTGCTTCTGCGTGGACACGTCGAGCGCAGATGTGGGTTCATCGACGATCAGAAGTTTGGGATTGAGGAGTGTTGACACGGCTATTACGGCTCTCTGTTTCATGCCGCCGCTGAGCTCGTGAGGATACAGGGAGAGGGAGTCCACCGGCAGGTTCAGCTCTTCGAACCTATTCCTAGCCCTGGACACGATCTCGGAGTCTGAGGCAGCCGTGTGGTGGTGGATCACGTCTTTTATAAAATCTATAATCCTCATCGTGGGCATTAGAGCGTTGAGAGACGATTGTGGAACAAGGGATACCAGCACGCCCCAGACGTCTTTCTTGAGCTCCGTTCTATCCATCTTCGATATGACCTTGCCATCCAGGACTATCGTTCCTTCCATGAGGTGCAGCGGGGGCTTCACGTTCATCATCAAGGCGTTCATAAGCGTGGATTTGCCACAGCCAGATTCGCCGGCTAGCCCCAATGTCACGTCCCTGTCTATGGTGAGATCTATGTCGTCTACCGCCCTAATGTAGCCTTGACGCGTGGAGTAGTAGGCTTTGAGAGCCTGAGCTTCTAGAAGGGCCGTTTTTTTCATCCTCCTTTGAGTCTGGGGCTGAAGTACTCATCCAGCGACGTAGATATGAGGAGGAGAGAAGCGGCCAAGAATACCAAGACTACGCCCGGAGGACCGAACCACCACCACATGCCTCTGCGCACAGATTCGAGCATCTGGGCCCAGTACAGGATTATGCCTAACGATACCCCTTTAGTCACGCCCAAGCCGATCATGCTAAGCCCCGCTTCGGCGATCATGGCGCCAGACATGAGCAGAACGAAAGCCATGGCTATGTAGGATGCCATGTTGGGTAACAGATCCTCGACTATGATCCTCACATCTCCAAGGCCGGCCATTTTGGACAGGTCCATGAACTCTCTAGATTTCAAGCTCATTATCTGCGATCTGAGGGCCCTGGCAACCCATGGCCACCCGGTCAATCCGATTATGAGGGACACGTAGAATGGATTCCTTTCCCTCATGTAAGCTGACACGAGCATCATGATCAGTATGGAGGGCAACACTAGAATCACATCCGTCACAAGCATCAGGGCGCTGTCTATAATCCCGCCTTTGAACCCTGCGATCACTCCAACAACTACGCCTATTGTCAGCGATATCAAAGCGGCTGTAACCCCTATCCGGAGCGAGTTCTTTGTCCCCGTAAGAAGAAGGGCCAGTAGATCCCTACCCCAACTGTCTGTCCCCAGAGGAAACTCTGCTGAAGGAGGCTGCTCAGCGGGGCCCGCAATGGCCAGAGGTTTAACTTTGTACAGTACAGAACCGAACACGCTCGTGAGCATTATAACCATGAATATCGCTAAGCTAGCATCCAGTTTCTTTATCCTGAGAAGATCCTTGATCACTTGAGGTATCAAGACTATTCCCCCACATAGCTCGTTCTAACCCTGGGATCTATGTACACGTAAACTATGTCAACTATGAAGTTCGCAAGCAGCAGAGTCGAGATCAAGAAGATGAACGTGCCTTGGATCATGGGATAGTCGAGCGTGGAAAGCGCTCTGAAGATGAGGTATCCCGTGCCTGGGTATGAGAACACGAGCTCCGTTATTAGGGAGCCTCCCAAGATCAATCCAAGATTTAAGGCCAGTCCGGTGACTTGAGGCAGCATCGAATTTCTGAATACGTATCGCAGCACTTTGCTATCTGGGAGACCCAGTGAGTCTGCGTAGCTCACGTAATCCAGTCCCAGCTCGTATATGACCATGGCGCGCATCCCTATTGCCCATCCCCCTATAGCCCCTATAAATATCGAGAAGAAAGGCAGAACATAATGGCGAAGCACATCAAGAATGAAGGGCACGGTCAAAGACGGGAACATGAGGCGACTGTAAGCCCCCCCCAGAGGGAATATCCTGAAGGTAACTGCAAATACGTACAGAAGGATCATGGCAAGCCAGTAATACGGCGTCTGGGATAACGTCAGGAAGACCGGCAGCAGGACGTCATCCACGGCGGTCTTCCGTTTATAAGCTGCCAGAGCCCCTAGAAAGTTACCAATTATCCAAGATAAAAGGGTGGCTGGTATCAAAAGGCCTAGAGACCAAGGCAAGTAAATGACCACTAAGTCTACAACTTTCCGAGGATAGAACGCTATGGATGTCCCGAGGTCGCCCTTAAGCAGTCTACCAATGAACTCGAAAAATTGGATGTGCATGGGTTTCCCTAGGCCGAACTCCTCCATGAGCATCTTCTCAACGGTACTCACGAGCTCGGGCGTGGCCCGAGCTTCCTGGAATATCTGGTTGAGGATGACCGCCAGGGGATTTCCGGGTATAGCCCTGGGGAGGGCAAAAATCACGAGCAGAAAGATGATGAAGGTAGTGATCTGAAATGCTATCCGCTTAGCAAGATAACGGATGAATGGATTCATAAACCTCTCTCTTCAACGGGTATGTAGCGTTTCTTATTTAACGATTAGCTAAGTGTATGGATTGGCTCGGAAATGATGCGGGTTAAAGAGAAAACTCTGATAGCCTAATGCAAGTTGCATTTTATTCTTATTGTTCTTCCCTTTCCATCGATCCGTAGGCTGTTGATGATGCTGCCAAGCTCTCCTCTCTTTCCTCGCCGTGGACTTGGAACTCTTAAAGCAATACAGGAGATGATGATGTTAGCCCTTCTGGTTGTGTTAACCCGTTGTTTATGGGATGAACTCAGGGTTTAACGTCCGAGTCTTCTTCGCTTCTGATCCACTTTTCAACGTACAAGCTATGGAAGCGATGCCGAGTCGACCCTCCAGTGACCGCCTGCTTGCGCCATTTCACGTCACTTCGAAGCTGCCAGTCAGCTTGATATCCTCCGAGGAGCCCCCGACCATAACCTCGAAGGTTCCCGGTTCCACGACCATCTTCATTCCACGGTTAACGAAGGCCAGCTTTTCTGGGTCTACCACAAACTTTACAGTCGTCTTCTCTCCCGATTTCAGCGTGATTCTTTTGAATCCTTTGAGCTCCTTTACCGGCCTCGTTACGCTGCCAACCAAATCGCGCAGATATAGCTGGACAACCTCGTCGCCTTCGCGGTCGCCTACGTTCTTTACGTCCAGGCTTATCTCAACCTCGCCCTCTGGCGTTATCTTCTTGGGGGATATCACGAGATTGCTGTAGTCGAACTGTGTGTAGCTTAGGCCGTGCCCGAACGGGTACAGCGGGGTTGATGGCAGATCGATGTACTTGGAAGTGTAAAGAAGGGATGTAGCGGGTCTTCCCGTGTTCTTGTGGTTGTAATAGATCGGGACCTGCCCAACTGTACGAGGAAACGTCACGGGCAACCTACCACCAGGATTGAAATCCCCGAAAAGCAGATCCGCCACCGCGTTTCCTCCTTGTATTCCCGGATGCCAAGCCTCCAGGATGGCAGAGACGTGTTCGGCGGGCCAAGAGATCGACATTGGCCTCCCGTTCAAAAGCACCATGATGACCGGCACCCCCGTCTCGCAAACGTCCCTGACAAGTTTCTCCTGTACCCCCGGCAGATCCAGCGAGGAACGGCAGCCCGCCTCACCGCTCATCTCCCTGCTCTCCCCGACGACGACGATGGCGACATCGGCAGCCTTGGCCTTGTCCACTGCGTCTTTGAGGCCTTCGGTTGAATCGCTTTGAATATCACAACCCTTTGCATGGAGGACCTCGGTTTCCTCAGAGACCTTGTCCTTGATGCCTTCAAGAACGGTTACCACGTCTTCGGGTTTCCCCATGCACGGCCAGCAACCGAGCAGTGCGTCTTGCTCATCTGCCAAGGGACCTATGACTGCCACAATTTTGAAGTCCTTCTTCAGCGGCAGGAGGCTGTTTTCGTTCTTTAGGAGCACCATCGAACGGCGCGCAAAGTCGCGAGCTGCTTCTATGTGCTCCCTGCACTGTATGACTTCGGCTGCAAGGCCTGTGTCAGTGTAGGGACGGTCAAACAGGCCCTGCCTGAACTTGATCGTGAGGATTCGCCTGACGGCATCATCTACCGTGCTCTCCGAGACCTCTCCTTCCTCGACCAGCCGTCCGAGGGTCGTCTGATAGACGTAGCCCTCCATGTCCATATCGACGCCGGCTTCGACGGCTTCCTTACCGGCCTGCGCCCGGGTCCCTGCGATCCCGTGGCTGACGAGTTCCCCGATCGAGTTCCAGTCGCTGACGACGAACCCCTCGAACCCCCACTCCTCGCGTAGAACGGTTGTCAGGGTGAACCGGTTGGCGGATGTCGGGATGCCGTTCAGGTCGTTGAAGGCGCTCATCAGCGTTCCCGCTCCCGCCTCGACCGCAGCCTTGAAGGGCGGCAGATAGACGTCTCTCAAGGTCCTTTCAGAGACCTCCACGGCGTTGTAGTCCCTTCCCCCTTCGGCGCCACCGTAGGCCACGTAATGCTTCGGACAGGCGACGATGGTGTCAGGATCAGCCAGGTTCTCCCCCTGGTAACCTTCGACCGAAGCCCTTGCCATCGCTGAACCCAGATATGGGTCTTCGCCGGCGCCCTCGGCCACTCTGCCCCACCTTGGATCGCGGGCGATGTCAACCATCGGCGCAAAGGTCCAGTGTATGCCCTCCGAAGATGCCTCTGCCGCAGCCATTGAGGCTGCCTTCTTAGCCATATCGGGGTCCCAGCTGCTGGCCATGGCCAACGGGATGGGGTAGATCGTTGAGTAGCCGTGTATCACATCGAGGCCGAAGATCAAGGGAATGCCCAGGCGGGATCGCTCCACTGCGATTCTCTGAACCTCGTTCGTCTGCTCCGCCCCTGTCACGTTGAAGAGGGAGCCCACCTTCCCAGCCTCTAATAGTTCTTCATGTTTCTCTGGGTACTTTGTATACTGGCACATCTGGCCTATTTTTTCTTCCAGCGTCATCCTGCCGAGAAGATCCTCAACCCTCGCTTCGACGCATTGACTGGGATCCAGGTAAAGCGGCTTAGTGCCTTCAGAAGGTTTCACATCAATCCCTCCCCTGCGCGCACCTATTCCGCTGTTGTCTTAAATGACTTTTCATGTTATATTAGCGGGGATACAACTTTCCATTAGCTTGGTGTATCGCTGTGGTAGCTGTGACGACTGGCGTTTCAGGATTGTACAATCGCGCATGGATGCTGCCAACATAGTCCAATAATGGTTTTTATTCTTAATCTGATGGGGTATCGAACGCGCGCGGAGCAGATAGCCTTTTAGTGGGTGACAACCTCATTAATCCGGGAGCCCCCATGCTCACCGAAGACGGTTTTGCTTATCGTGACCTGAACAAGAACGGACGGTTGGATCCATACGAAGACAGCCGTCGTCCCATCGAGGAACGGGTCGAGGATCTGCTTTCGCGGATGACCCTGGAGGAGAAGGCTGGGATGATGTTTCACACGATGATAGGGATGAAGGAGGACGGCGGCCTGCTGGAGGAGACTGGCCCAATGAGCCCAGTCCCGACCTCCGACCTGTTGGCGGAGCGCTTCATGAATCACTTCAACGTGTACGCGGTCGCAGAGCCGAGGCAGATGGCCGAGTGGTACAACAGGCTGCAAAAGCTGGCGGAGCGCACCCGTCTGGGCATCCCCGTGACCATATCGTCTGACCCGCGCCACGCCTTCAACAAAGACCCGGGGGAGAGCATTTTTACGTCGGTTATGCTGACGGGCGGGTTCTCCCAGTGGCCAGGGCCCATAGGGTTGGCTGCGACCCGGGACCCCGCGCTCGTGAGGGAGTTCGGCAACATAGCCAGGCAGGAGTACCTGGCGGTGGGGATCCGGGTTGCCCTCCACCCCATGGCGGATCTGGCGACGGAGCCTCGCTGGGCGCGGATCCAGGGCACATTTGGTGAGGACGCAGAACTCGCCTCCCGGATCGTCTCCGCCTACATCGAGGGTTTCCAAGGTGAGAAGCTTGGCCCGGAGAGTGTCGCCTGCATGACGAAACATTTCCCCGGGGGCGGCCCCCAGAAGGATGGTGAGGACCCTCACTTCTCCTACGGGAAGGAACAGGTCTACCCCGGAGACAACTTCGACTACCACCTGATCCCATTCGAGGCGGCCTTCGAGGCGGGCACGGCACAGATCATGCCCTACTACGGCATGCCCGTCGGGCTCGCAATCGAAGAGGTCGGCTTCGGCTTCAACAAGGACGTCATCACCGGGCTCCTGCGCGGGAAATACGGGTTCGACGGCGTCGTCTGCACGGACTGGACTCTCCTGACACCAGTCGAGGCGATGGGGCGCGAGCTCATCGAGGCGAAGTGCTGGGGGGTGGAAGACCTGAGCGTTACGGAGCGTGCCAAGAAGGCCATCGACGCGGGCGTGGACCAGTTCGGGGGAGAGGCCTGCCCCGAGGTCGTCGTCGACCTGGTCAGGAGCGGTCTGATCCGGGAGGCCAGGATCGACGAGTCCGTCCGACGTCTACTCAGGGACAAGTTCAGGCTGGGGCTGTTCGACGATCCGTACGTGGATCCGGAAACGGCGGAGAGGGTCGTCGGCAACGACGCGTTCCGGAGGGCTGGGGAGATCGCTCAGCGGAAATCCATCGTGCTGCTGAAGAACACTGAAACACCTGATGGCAGGTTCCTGCCCATACGAGGTAGGCCCAAAATCTACGTCGAGAACATGGATCCGGATGTAGCTGGGGAATACGGGCAGGTCGTGGAGAGCGTTGAAGACGCTGACATGGCGATCCTTCGCCTCAGCGCTCCCTTTGAACCCCGAGAAGGGTTCCTCGAGCGCCACTTCAACGCGGGAGACCTGGACTTCAAAGACGAAGAAAAGGCGCCTATCTTGGACGTATTGGGTAAGGTTCCGACCGTCGTGGACATCTACCTGGAGCGCCCGGCCGTGATCCCCGAGATCGCGGACAAGAGCGCCGGTTTACTAGCCGACTTCGGAGCCTGCGATGCCGCGGTGCTCGATGTGATCTTTGGAAGTTTCACGCCCTCGGGGAAAATGCCCTTTGAAATGCCTTCTTCCATGGACGCGGTCAGGAGGCAGAAGGAGGACGTGCCCTATGATTCGGAGGATCCGCTCTTCCCCTTTGGGCACGGACTCACCTATTAGGACGATCACGGCACTTTCAGGGTTCTGAGTTCGCGCGCGGGCAATCAATGTCATGATATATTACCGGAACGCTACATTAACGAGGTGACCGGCTTAACACGCCCCGTCGTCTGCGTCGTGATCCCGACCCTGAACGAGTCGGGGACGATAGGGACCATCATAGAATCGCTGGAGGGGCTGAGAGTCCTATACCATATCAGAATCATCGTAGTGGACGACGGGAGCACCGATGGGACGGTCGAAATCGTCCAGGAGTCGAGCGAAAAACACGGAAACCTGACATTGATAGAACGAGGCCGGAAACTGGGCTTGGGCACCGCAATAAGAGACGGCCTACGAGTTGCACTGGACCAGGAACCCGCCCCCAACTTCGTGGTGACGATGGACGCTGACCTCTCCCACGACCCGGGCGAGCTGCCGTCCCTGGTCGAGGCATGCGAAGAGGACTCCCTGGTGGTCGGGAGCAGGTATGTCGAAGGCGGTGAGGTCCACGGATGGGGCCTCTACAGGAAGGCGATATCGCGGGGAGCCAACTCCTTAGCCAGGGTCTTCACCAACGTCCCCTCGAAAGACTGCACCTCGGGCTTCAGGTGCTACGGCGCTGACTTGGTCAGGGAGGTGCTGCCCAACCTGGACAGCGTCGGATTCGACATCCAGGTGGAAGTTCTCTCCAAAGCGGCGCATCGCGGTTTCAAAATAGTCGAGAAGCCGATAACCTTCCGGGAGAGAACCGAAGGGAAGAGCAAACTGAGGCTTCGGGAAATCTATAGATTCACAAGAAGGGTAATCCAGCTATCTTTGAAAACTATTAATAATTAAAAAGATCATGTACGCACGCAGAGCATCCTTTATATTCGCGCGCTTGGACTCGAAGTACTCAAATTCTTTCATAATATGCCTAGTCTCAGTATCGCGCGCAGGCGGATTCAATAATTGTGTTTAAAATGGTTTTAATTCCTATTTTATGATTTAAGGGCAATCCCAGTGCGCACGTGAGCCCTCGCGCGACTCATCCTTCCTCGAGCAGATCTCTAGGATCCCACTCCCCCGAGGCGACCGGAGGCCGGTAGCCCCTCAACGCCCCCGGGTCGAACCGGACCCTCCTCCCCTCCTCCGCCGACTTGTACGCCGCCATCATCAGCCTTGCCACCAGCAGCCCGTCACCCCAGTCCTCCGAGGGCATCACCCCCGCCTGGAAGCTCTCCACCATGTGCCGATCCTCGTCCTGATACCCGTAAGCGATCGCCTCGTTCGGCACCATCGGCATCAGCCCCTGCTCCGCCGCCTGCTTCTCCACGAATTCCTCCGACGGCGGGATCTTCACCCCCCGGCTGAAGAACACGTTCAGCTCCTGCTGCAGGCTATTAATCGAGATCGAGTACTCCGGCCCCAGCACCTCGAAGGTGAGCCTCAGCCCCGGACCGATAAAGCTCCATGACGTCCTCGCCTCGGAGAGGACCAGCCCCCCATCCTCGTCCTCGTAAGCGACCAACGTCAGCGCGTAGTCCTCCGCCGGCGCCTCGCCGTAGTCCACCCCATAGTCCTCCCTCAGCCTCGTCACGTAGGGCTCCCGCGTCCACTTCAGGGAGGCCACCGTCGACTGCACGGATATAGGCTTCAATGACTCCTTCGGCCTCTCCGGATCCGACAGCAGGAAGCGGTCCGCCTCAAGGCTGTGGCACGTCATGTCCAGCAGCACCCCGCCCCCAGAGCGCCCCGGGTCCCAGAACCAGGACTTATGGGGCCCACCGTGCTCCTCCGCCGCCCTCGCGAGGTAGGGCCTACCCGCGAACCTCGCCCCGTACCTCCAGACCGCCTCCCTCCCCTTCGCCACGCTGGGGGCGAAGACCTGATTCTCCAGATACCCGTGCAGCAGGCCCGCCCCCTCCACCAGCTCGACCATCCTCTCCGCCTCGTCGGCCGTCCTCGCCAGCGGCTTCTCGCAGCAGACCCCCACAAGGCCAGTCCTCCCCTGCTCAGCCTCCTCCGCGATCGCCTCGACGACTCCTACCCTAGCGAAGTTAGGATTCAAGATCCAGACGGCGTCCACCGCCCCGTCCGAGAGCATCCCCCGCAGGTCCGTGTAGACCCTCGGATCGCCCACGCCCAGGCCCCTGATCCTCGCCGCGAGCGCCCTCGCGCTCTCCTCCCTGAAGTTATACACCGCCGCTATCTCGGCGCCCCTCACCCCGGTAAACGCCGAGGCGTGGAAGCCCGCCACGAAGCCCGAGCCGATGAAGCCAACGCCCAGCTTCTCCAAAGCCAAACCCTCATACATCTTATATTATAAATGGCAATAAAAGTAATCGTAGGCAAAGGAGGAGAAAGAATGGCGAGGATACCAGTAGCACTGCAGCTCTGGTCGGTCCGCGAGGACTGCGCCCGCGACCTGGAGGGTACCCTCGAGGCCGTGGCCGACATCGGGTACGAGGGGGTGGAGTTCGCCGGGTACCATGGCAGAAGCGCGGAGGAGCTGAGGAGGATGCTCGACGAACTGGGGCTCGAGGCGGCCGGGACGCACGTCGGCATAGACACCCTCCTCGGCGACGAGCTGGAGCGATCCATCGAGTTCAACCGCGACCTGGGCAACCGCTTCCTCATCGTGCCCTCGCTCCCGGAGGAGATGAGAGCATCCAGGGCCTCATGGCTCGAGGCCGCCCGCCTGCTCAACGGCATCGCCGAGAGGCTGAGACCCGAGGGAATGCGAACGGGCTACCACAACCACATGGTCGAGTTCCAGCCAATAGACGGGGAGCACCCCTGGGACACCATCTTCAAAACGGCCTTCCAAGACGTCGTGATGCAGCTGGACGCGGGGAACGCGATGTGGGGAGGCGTCGGCCCGGATGAACTGCTGGAGATCCTGAAGCGCTACCCCGGCCGAGCAACGACGGTACACCTCAAGGCGTACTCGTCGGCCAACGAGAACGCGCTGGTCGGCGAGGGGGAGGTGAAGTGGAAGGAGTTCTTCTCCTTGTGCGAGACCGTGGGTGGAACGGAGTGGTACATCGTCGAGCAGGAGAGGTACCCCTTCACGCCACTCGAGTCAGTGAGGCGGTGCAAGGAAAACCTAGATGAATTAATGCGATAATCCAACCTCTTTTACCTCATCTCGCTCGCAGCGCGATCACTCAGCCCGGTCTCCATCCCGAATCATAGTTTTATAGTAAAAGTCACTTCTATGAATCATCGGAGGTACGCCAATTGGAAGTAATCGGTGTCGGACTCATCGGGTGCGGCAGCATAGGCCTCAACCACCTGAAGAAGCTACTCGAGATAGAATCCGCTAGGGTCGTCGCGGCCTGCGACATCAACCCTCAAGCCCTCAAAACAGCCGGACACGAGGCCGGCATATCGAAGGACAGCCTGTACGACGATTACGGGAGGCTGCTCAAACAGAGCGACGTCGACGCCGTCGTCGTGTGCCTCCCCAACAGGCTCCATTCGCAGGTCACCGTCGAGGCCTTCGAGGCAGGGAAGCATGTCTACTGCGAAAAGCCGATGGCGTTGAACCTCTCAGAGGCGAGGAATATGGTCGAGGCCGCAGAGAGGAGCGGCGGCAAGCTGCTCATCGGCCTCCAGAACAGGTTCCGCGGAGACATCCAAGCCCTGAAGCGCCACGTGGAAAACGGCGAGCTGGGCGACATCTACTACGCCAAGTGCGGATGGCTCAGGAGGAGCGGGATCCCCGGCTGGGGCAGCTGGTTCACGAGGAAGAAAGACGCCGGGGCCGGCCCCATCCACGACATCGGCGTCCACATCCTCGACCTCACCCTCTGGCTCATGTCGAACTTCAACCCCGCAGCGGCCTACGCCTCGAGCTACGCGAAGTTCGGCCCCGAGAAGAGGGGCCTGAGCCAGTGGGGGAAGCCCGAGCCCGACGGATACTTCGACGTGGAAGACCTAGCAACCGCCCTCCTCAAGATGGAGAACGGGGCCTCCGTCTCCTTCGAGGTGAGCTGGGCCTCGCACATCGAGAAAACGAGGAGGATCGCAACGCTGATGGGCGACAGGGCGGGCCTGGATCTCGAATCGATGACCATCTACACCACCGAAGACGGGGGGCACGTCGACAAGAAGATCCACTTCGAGGAGAATGACCCCTACCTCGCGGCGATGAGCCACTTCATAGACTGCATAAAGAGGGACGAGGAGCCCCTGACCCGGCCAGAGGAGATGCTCGGCCTCCAGAGGGCCTTGGACATGATCCTGAAGTCGAGCCAGGAGGACAGGGTCGTGTCAGCCGACGAGGTTTAGAACTTCAAAAATCGAATCAGATATGAGGGTGAGGAGATTGAGAGAGAGGATCCGAGTCACGGTCTGGAACGAGTTCCTGCACGAGAGGCAGGACCCCGACATCGCCGGTATCTACCCGGAGGGGATCCACGGCGCTATCGCGAAGCACCTGAGGGGCAGGCCCGGCCTCGAGGTCAGGACGGCCACGTTGGACGAGCCGGAGCACGGCCTCACCGACGAGGCGCTCTCCAAGACCGACGTGCTCGTCTGGTGGGGGCACATGAGACACGAGGAGGTGAGCGACGCCGTCGTCGACAAGGTCTACGACAGGATAATCTACGGCGGCATGGGGCTCATCGTCCTCCACTCCGCCCACTTCTCCAAGATCTTCAAGCGCCTCATGGGGACCCACTGCAACCATAAGTGGAGGGAGGCCGGCGAGAGGGAGCGCCTCTGGGTCGTCGCCGAGGGGCACCCCATCGCCGAGGGGATCGGCGACTACTTCGAGGTCGAGCACGCCGAGATGTACGGGGAACCCTTCGGCATCCCCAGCCCCGACGAGCTCGTCTTCGTCAGCTGGTTCCAGGGCGGGGAGGTCTTCCGGAGCGGATGCTGCTTCCACCGCGGCATGGGGAAGGTCTTCTACTTCAAGCCGGGTCACGAGTCATATCCGATCTACCAAGACCCCAACATCCTCAGGGTGATCGAGAACGCGATCCGATGGGCCGCACCGGTAGAGAGGTCTAGGCCCGTGCTGGGCAACGTGAAGCCCATCGAAAAACTCGGATGATTCAATACCAAAAATGTTTTCCCATGATAAAATTTTAAGACGGGAGATTCATGGAGGATCGGAAATGAGAAAAAGAATCGGAATCAAACTTGCCGCACTGATCGCGACGCGCGCGCGATTGAAAATGACTTTGTTATTAAAGAAAATGGTGATAAGAGAAATCCTTTATATCACATTGGTGATACGGGTATAAAATTCATTGATGAACTAGGACTTACTAAAAAACTTCAAGAAATTATTGAAGAATATGCGGAAAAAAGTAGTTAAAAATACAATAGGGCACGATTAGATACAGTCTACAAACCTCACTATACTAGTAAATTTATGTTGTTCTCCCTCATCTCGCACTAAACCGCCCGTTTTAACGAATCTAAAGCGAATAAATTTTTACGCAAATCTCGCCCGGGCTACCAAATAAATTCAATATCGCTGTCCATTATACACAGGAATGCTGGAATCCAAGTCGATATTAAAAAAGATGAAAAAACGAAAAACACTCTAAATCGAGTGTTTAGAACCTGGCTGGCCTACGCTTAGCGAAGCATTCGCGGCAGTAGACCGGCCGTCCCTCTGTGGGCTTGAACGGAACTTCACATTCATTACCACAGTCTGCGCAAGTGGCCTTGTGCATCTCGCGGGGGCCTCTGTCGTAGCCTCTACTATAACCCATACATTTCACTCCTATTCTGTTAGTATACTCAGAAGGCCCCTAGAGGCATCCCATGTATCCATGCGTGAAGCCACGAGGTTATTTAAAAAGCCTTCCACAGGATTTGCTTCATCATATCGCGTAAACACGTACGCTGACAATGAAAGTGGCTTCAGACCCTCCGACTGGATTCTGAACCTTCCACAGGCTACCCTCATTGTGCGGCTAGCCTGGTGAGGGCCTTCCGATTATGTTTATATGTATGTTTAAACACATTCATCCCGTTCGCCATGACCAAGACGTTGACCATCAGGGACGAGGTCTACAACAAGCTCCTCACCATCAAGCGGGAGGGTGAGAGCTTCAGCGAGCTCTTCGATAGGCTGGCGGATGGTTCGAATCCGAGGGAGACCCTGAAGGGTCTGAGGGGCTGCGTCGAGTTCTCCGACATGGAGGGAATGCTCAAGGAGATATACGGCGCGAGGGCTGAGCGCAGGGCATGATCCTCCTGGACACGGACGTCCTGATCGAGATATTCGACAGGAACTCGGAGAGGGGCGACGAGGCGCTGGAGGCCATCCTTGGGAGCGGCGAGGACATCGCCACCACCTCCATCAACCTCCACGAGATCCTGTACGGCATGGAGAAGTACGCGAAGCCCGTCAAGGACGTGCTGCTCCTCCCCGTGCTGGACTACACGAAGAGGGACGCCCTCATCTCAGCCGAGATCGAGGTGGAGGCCGAGAGGAGTGGCAGTGCAATCCGCCGGACGGACGCCATGATCGCGTCCGTGGCGATCAACCACGGGGCACTTCTTTACACCTTCGATATGAAGCACTTCAAGCCGTTAGAAGATATGGGACTCAAGCTTTTTTCAGCCATCTAGTGCTATAGGATGAAGGGTTGGACCCCTCGACGGGAGTTCGAGTCTCCCCGTAACTACGTTATTGCATCTCTGAGGCTCAAGATTTCGACGCCCCCCTTACCGGCATACTCCTTCACAGCTCTCCTGAGTAGATGCCGATCCTCAGTGATCAATGTCGCGTGACCTCTCATCGCCGTGGCCAGGCGCGCTAGGGTGTTTAGAAATTAATGCGGCCGTTCCTCTTCTATAGATTAGAGAAAGAGTGAAGATAAAACAAGTGCTAAACTCTATCAACACCAAACACATCCGAAGCCCGCGTCGGCAGAGGCAGGCGAGGCTTCGTCCTCGGATACAGGGTGCACACCGCCTGCTGTGTCGAGTCGGAGATGCCCCTCGCCTTCACCGTGGCCCCGTGTAACGTGAACGACAAGGTCTACTTCAAGCCACTGCTCCAAGCTGTCCACGGGCTCGGCGTAGAGTTCAAGACGGTGCTGGCGGACGCCCAAGCTGCTGTACGGTGCCGTGAGCCTGGGTTGATGAGGAGTATAAAGCACTTCACAGTTTGAGGCTGGTCTTGGATCGTCTCAAGGAGAGTGGTCGTGTAGAGGGGACTCCAGGTGTACGTGTTGAGAACGCATTCATTGATTGATCCTTGGAGGGTGGGATCCCTGGGTTGCTGCGTGTGGTTATGATGTCGGCTGAGGATGTTTGGCTGATTGTGTTTTTCAGAGGATTTCTAAACACCCTGGCGCGCGACATGTGCTTGTCCGTGTTTTATGGGGCCTCCTCCATTGAGACGAGCTGCATCTCGCACAGCCTCCTGTAGAGCTCGTTCCTCTCGGCCAGCTCGTCGTGAGCGCCCGCGTCCTCTATCCGCCCATCGTTGAGGATTATTATCCTGTCAGCGTCCCTCACGGTGGAGACCCTGTGAGTGACGAGGATGACCGTGCGGTTCACCATCTCCTCCTTGAGGGTGCTCTGGATAAGAGCCTCCGTGTAAGGGTCGACGCTGCTCGTCGCCTCGTCGAAGACCAGTATCCTGGGGTCCGGGAGGAGAGCCCTCCCCAGGCATATGAGCTGACGCTGGCCGTAGCTGAGGTTTGTGCCCCTCTCATGGATCTTCGTGTCGTACCCGTCCACCAGCCTCATCACGGCGTCGTGGATGCCGACCAACTTGGCGACCCTGACCATCTCCTCGTCGGAGGCCTCGGGCCGCCCGAACTTGAGGTTGGAGGCGATGGTCCCCGAGAAGAGGAGGGGCTCCTGGAGAACGATCGAAACCGTTTTCCTCAGAGTCTTGAAACCGACCTTCCTGAGGTCGACGCCGTCGATCTCCACGGCGCCCTCGTCTGGATCGTAGAACCGGCCCAGCAGGTTGATGATCGACGTCTTTCCCGCCCCAGTGGGGCCGAAGATGGCTAGGCGCTCCCCCGGCTGGGCCTCGAAGGAGATGTCCCGGAGGACGGGCAGCCCCTCGACGTAGCTGAAGCTCACGTCCCGGAACTGGAGGTGCCCCTCGACCTTGGCCAGTTCGATGGCGTCCGGGGACTCGGTGACCTCGGGCTGTATATCCATCACCGTGAACAGCCTCTCGGCGCCGGCGAGGGCGCTCTGGATCTCCCCGTAGAACATGGCCAGGTTCTGGATGGGGCCGAAGAAGCTGGTGGAGTAGTCGGAGAACGCGACGAGCTGGCCGAGGGTCCTGGCGCCCAGAATCACCTGCTGCCCGCCGAGGTACCATATCGCCGCAGTCATTATGGAGCTGAGCACTGTGACAGTGCCCGTGAAGGCCACCGACACCGTCTCCGCCCTAATCTGCGACTGCATGTTCTGCTCGTTCACGTCGTCGAACTCCACGAGGGAGCGCTCCTCCTGGGTGAGGGCCTTGGTCACCCTGGCGCCGTACATGAGGTCCTGCACCTTGCCCGTGAGGGACGCCACGTTCCTCCTAGCCGTCCTCCAGGCCTCCTTTACCCACCCCTGGAATAGCTTGCTCACTAGGGCGAGGACGGGGGCTATCACCAGAGCGATGGCCGTCAGCCTCAGGTCCATGTAGGCCATCACGGCGAGTATGGCGACGGCCATGACGAAGTCGGCCAGCAGCCCCAGGACCCCCGTCGACATCAGCTTCTTGAGGGCCTCGGCGTCGTTGGTGACCCTGGAGACGAGCATCCCGGTGTTCCCGTGCTCGAAGAAGCTCTGGGAGAGGCCGCCCAGGTGCTCGAAGAAGTCGGCGCGGATGTCGGCTATCACCATGAGCCCCAGTTTGTCGATGTAGTAGTTCTGCAGGGAGGTCACGGCCCACTGGGCAAGAGAGACGAGGACGTAGAGCAGGGCCGCAGACAGCAAGAGCGATGCCGTGCCCGGTGCCGACGCCCCGCTCTCCATCTCCGCCAGTTTCCTCATGAGGCCCGCCAGCCACAGGCCGTCAGCGGTCGGGGTGTCCCTGACGTAGAAGTCCAGGGCCACCTTGTAGATGTAGGGCCCAGCTATGACGGTCACCATCTTGGCGAAGATGAGCGCCACCTCCCCGGCGAAGAGCATCCTGTAGCGGAGCATGTACCCGATGATCCTCTTCATCAGATCGAGATCGCTGATCCTCCGCTGGGTCGACTCCAGGGAGCCCACATCGTATCGGTCCACGTACTCCGCCATCAGGCGTCCCCTCCCTGGAAGTCCAGCGCCTGGGACTCGATGAGCCGGCGGTAGGTCGCGCTCGAAGGCATGAGTTCGTCGTGGGTCCCCACAGCTGCGATCCTGCCCTTCTCCATGACGACGACCTTGTCTGCCGCCTGGCAGGTGGACGCCCTCTGGGTGATTATGAGGGCAGTACGCCCCTTCAACAGGGCCTCGATCGCACTCCGGATGAGGACCTCCGTCTCCGCATCGACGTTGGAGGTCGAGTCGTCGAGTATCAGGATGCCTGGATCAGCCAGCAGGGTCCTGGCGATGGTGACCCTCTGCCTCTGGCCGCCTGAGAGGGTGAGGCCTCTCTCGCCCACCACGGTCTGATAGCCATCGGGCAGGGAGACGATGTAGTCGTGGATCTGGGCGGCCTTCGCTGCGGCTTCCACCTCAACGTCCGTCGCCTCAGGCTTACCGAAGGCTATGTTGTTCCTCATCGTGTCGGAGAAGACGAAGACGTCCTGGAAGACGATGCCGACCTGGCGCCGGAGGGAGTTGAGGGAGACGCTCCTGACGTCGTGGCCGTCCACTGCCAACCTCCCCGCGGTGACATCGTAGAATCGGGGGATGAGCTCGGCGAGGGTTGTCTTGCCGGACCCGACGAAGCCCATGAGGGCCACTTTCTCCCCGGGGGCCACGCGGAGCGAGACGTCCCGGAGGACCTCTTCCGACCCATCATAGGAGAAAGAGACGTTCTCGAAGACCACTTCTCCCTTCACGGACGGCAGCTCCACTGGGTCGGGGGCCTCCGGCACGTCAGCGCCCAAGTCTATGACTTCGAAGACCCTCCGGGCGCTGGCTATGGCGTCCTGGTAGAACATGATGAGCCTGGCGAACATCCTCATAGGCCCGACGAGCTGGCCGAAGTAGGTGCCGAAGAGGATCATCTCCCCGATGGTCAGCTGCCCCGAGATGACCCTCTGGCCCCCATAGAATATCACGAGGGCGACGCCCACGGCCACTATTACGGACGAGGAGGGCCTGTAGATCGACTGGATCTTCGAGGACTTGAGGCTCGTCTCCACGTAGCCCCTGTTCTCATCCTCGAACCTCTCGAGGAACTGGGCCTCCTGCCCGTGGGTCTTGATCAGCTTGTGGCCGACGATCCCCTCGACGAGGACGTTGTTCAGCTCGCCGAACTGGTTCTTCGCCTTTGCCAGGTAGCCACTTATTCGGCTCGAGTACATCCGGGTCGAGAGGAAGACGAAGGGCATTGGTATGCTGCAGATCAGGGCCAACTCGGGGTCTATGATGTAGAGGATGTAGAGGGAGAAGAGGAACTGCATCCCGTGCCTGAATATCTCTCGCACGGTCTCGGAGTAGAAGAGGTCTATCGCCCCCATGTCGCTGGTCATGCGGCTTATGATCTGGCCGGACATCACCTTGTCGAGGTAGCTGAAGGACTTGTGTATGAGGGCATAGTAGAAGTCCCGTCGCATGACGCGCAGTATGTTCTGGGAGAGGGTGGCGCGCAGGGTGATGTGGACCACGTGGAAGACGCCCCTTATCACGGCCAGGGCCACGATGAGACCGCAGAGGATGAGGAGGAGTCCCGTGGGGTCTTGGACTCCCGTCCAGCCCTTCAATAGCTCAAGGAACCAGTGGGTCCTGCCTGGGATCGGGATGACGATGTAGTCGATTATGAGCATGATGACGAGGGGTGAAATGAGGGCGAACATCCCGTGGCGTCCGAAGGCTGTCAGGACGATGCCTGCGAAGATGTTCAGGAATGGCCTCATATACCCCAACAGGCGCTTCGTAAGTTCCCAGTCTGTGGGGCAGTAATTGCTCTCCAAATCTGCTGGCTCTCCGATGCCTAATAAGATCACGTGAATCAATTATATTACTTGGCGTCAAACGGATGACGGGTTTTCGAAGCGGAAACCCGAATGTCGGCAGTTCTAATCCCTCCAACTCCACGCGCGCGTATACGTTAACTCCTTTCTAAAAGATGTGTGTGGGGGCCATAATTTATCCCCACACACGCGATGCTTTTAAGCCTCGTTCAAGTGGTGAATGCCGAGATGGAAAGCGTGCGCGCAGAAAGATTGCTCGATGGTCCGATCATCACGAAAGCCCCGCATCCGAGCATTGGAGTGAATATTCAGGGGCCCTCGCTCATTCGAGTACCGGACTGGGTAGAGGGCCGCCAAGGTCGCTACTACCTCTATTTTGCCGACCATAAGGGAAGCTATATCCGGTTGGCTTACGCAGATGATCTCCTAGGCCCGTGGACCGTTTACCCGCCGGGTAGCCTACAGCTAGGACAATCGCATTTTCCCACCCAGCCCCCGGAAGCCACGCCGGAACAAGTTGATGCGGCTATTGCACGTGCTAGGTCAATGGGTTTAAACTTGGATGGATTGGGACATGATCTCATCAAAGAGATGACATGGCCACATATCGCATCACCCGATGTGCACGTCGATCACGAGAACGCACGCATCATCATGTACTTCCACGGCTTGGAATCGTTCGGCAACCAGCTGACTAGGGTGGCGACCTCGCGAGATGGCATTCACTTCGAAGCCAGACCCGAGGCACTAGGTCGAACCTACTGGCGTGCCTTTTCGCACGACGGCTACACCTACGCGCTTGCCATGCCGGGGCAGCTTTACCGTTCGCGAGAATCGCTAACCGGGTTCGAAGCAGGACCGCTGCTCTTCAATCCCGACATGCGACACGCCGCGCTGTTGAAAAGGGACGACACTTTGCATGTGTTCTGGACTCAGGTAGGACATGCGCCGGAACGTATTTTGTTGAGCACGATCGACTTGTCGGGCGATTGGGAAAGCTGGCAGGAAACGGATGCGACCGAAGCACTTCGACCCGAAACCGATTGGGAGGGTGGAGACGCACCCTTAGAACCTTCGGTTCGAAGCGTTGCCTATGGACACGTGAATCAGCTGAGAGATCCCGCTGTCTATGTCGAGGATGACGATGTTTACCTGCTTTATGCGGTCGCAGGCGAAAGCGGCATTGCGATCGCCAAACTGCACTTCGATGATTAGTAACGTGTCATGCCCATCGAGTTCCTTCGACATGCGTTTGAGCTCGAAGCGTTGATAGCTGAATAACGTTAGCTCTTTGATCTCATCCCAGTTGGCATCATCCTCGACATCGAGCACGATCCACCCGTTGCGCGCGTGAAACGAAAAAATACCATAAATCGCGCATGCTGTGTGTGTGGAGGATAATATTAAACCCCCCCGAATAGCCTTGCTTCGGAACTTCGTGCCTCGCAAGTCTCGCCAACGGAGGTTAATGTCGTTGGGAGAAGGTGATACTGCCGAATATTTCTTGCGTTGCGCTCGCGTGCGCATTTTTTTCATATATTAGTTAAACCCAATTAGCCCAAACAGGAGTATGGCGGGAACTATGACGGAGATGAGGACCTCGCGCGCGCTTCCTAAAATTAATCGAGATGACTGGCAAGGAGGCGTCCTCCCCGGTCCATTAACATCGAGCCATCAATCATCCATGAACAAAATGCAGGAGGGCCACCTGCTCTCCAGCTCCGCCGTCCACCCCTCAACGAGCTCTCGAACATCGCCTTTCCCTGTCTTGACCATGAGACCCGCCTCCAGTGCGCCCTCGCGCATCCTCTGCAACCTCTCAAGGTTGTCACACTCGTCAGGCTGGTCACAATCGCCGCAGCCCGTCAGACCCCTGTCCATGGCACAGGACCTCATCGGACAGTCGGGGCTCCCATCGCCCACCTGGCATCCGCGGCACGGGGGCATGGCCCGAATGGATCCGAGGCCCCTCGAGAACTCCCCGAAGTCGAAGTCACTCGGGGCCCACCCCTCGAGGCCATAGTTCTCGACGATCTCCTCATACCTCCTCGTCAGCTCCCTCAAGGCCCCGTTGCCCACCACGCAGCTGCCGCACCAGATGCCGCAGTAACCGATCTGATTCTTCACGTTCTCGAACGGCTTTACATTCAATATGGATGACCCCGGATTATCCAAAGCATTTCATCATCTGAAAATACATATTTAAGACCGCTGAAAAAGGTGCAATCTGTGCAATAATCCGAACCTCCCCCGGGCTGCCAAGTTAAACGTGCCTGTCTCCTCAATCACGTCCGGTTTGGCGCAATAGAAATGTCCATCGTGAATCCTCGGCCACGTCTCGATTTGGAGGATGGAGATCCCGATCGGGGGAGGAGGTCGAGGGGGTTCTGGTCGAGAAGAGGGTGAAGGACGGCGTCGAGCTCATCATAGGTACAAAGATAGACCAGACCTTCGGCCCCGTCATCCTCGTCGGCCCCGGCGGCATATTCGTGGAGGCGATGATGGACATCGTCTTCAGGATGTGCCCCACCACCAGGGAGCTTGCCCTGGGCGCCATCGGCGAATTAAGATACTAGAAGCTCCTCGACGGCTTCAGGGGCATCCACAAGGTCGACCGGGACGCGCTGGCGGAGCTCATGGTGAGGCTCTCGGAGATGGCTTGGTAGCACCGGGAGCACCTGGGGGAGATGGACATCAACCCAATAATAGCCAACGAGGACGGCATCTACCCCGTCGACGCCCGCATGATCCTCAGCTAAGCTTTACGGATGGATACCGTCTACCTTTCCTTCTACATTGAATTTTTTCACAATTGCAGTTCCACCCTTCCATCGAGGTTTTAATATGGAAATCAGCCCTCTACATGATTTTTTAAAGATTGATTCATTATTCTACGATCAGGAAGGATTTACGTTATGGTCAAGAAGAAGGCTTGGAAATGGATCGATGAGCACAGAGACGAGTTCATCGAGGTCAGCGACAAGATCTGGGAGTACGCCGAGCTGGGCCTCTGCGAGGACAAGAGCAGCGAGCTCGTGGCGGAGAAGCTCCGCGAACACGGCTTCAAGGTGAAACACGGCGTCGCCGGTATGCCCACCGCCATCCACGCTGGGTGGGGCAAGGGGAAGCCCGTGATCGCCACTCAGGGGGAATATGACGCCCTCCCCGGGATCAGCAACAAGGCTGTACCCTGGAAGGAGCCCCTGGTGGAGGCCGGCATGGGCCACGGCTGCGGCCACAACGTTCACGGCGCAACAGCCCTCGCGGCGGCCATCGCCGTCAGGTACGTCCTCGAGGAGGAGGGGATGGAGGGGACCATCCGGTTCTACGGCACCCCCGCCGAGGAGAACTTCGGAGGGAAGGTCTACATGGTCCGGGAGGGCCTCTACGGCGACGTGGACGTCTGCATCAGCCACCACCCCAGCAGCATGAACGTGGCCGGCCTCAGCAGCAGCAACGCCACGAACAGCGCAAAGTTCCACTACTACGGGAAGACGGCCCACGCGGCGGGCAACCCCGAGATGGGCCGCTCCGCCCTCGACGCCATCGAGCTGATGAACATAGGCGTCAACTTCCTCCGTGAGCACGTCATTCAGGAGGCCAGGATCCACTACGTCATCGAGGAAGGCGGAGGCCAGCCAAACGTGGTCCCTGACTATGCCAGGAGCTGGTATTACATCAGGTCCCCCAGACGGGATCAGGTGGACCCCTTGTTCGAGAGGATAAAGAAGATCGCGGAGGGGGCTGCCCTGATGACGGAGACGGAGCTCAAGATAGATCACACCGGGGGCCTCTACAACCTCATACCCAGCAAGGCGCTGAGCGAGGTGGTCACCGCCAACATGCGCGAGGTGGGCGCCCCGGAGTACACGGGGGAGGAGCTGGAGTTCGCGGCCAAGATCGCGGAGAGCTTCCCCAAGGAGGCGAAGATCGCAGGACTGCGCAAGTACAAGGTGCCCGACTGGGAGAAGTACGTGGACGTGGACCTCGTGACCGACATCCTCGACCCCTGGAACGAGGGGGAGACGATGGCAGGGAGCACCGACATCGCCGACGTCACCTGGGTGATCCCCGCCATAGAGTTCGGCACAACCTGCAACGTCCTCGGCGCCCCCGGCCACAGCTGGCAGTTCGTCGCCTGTTGCGGGAGCAGCATCGGCCACAAGAGCCTCGTATTCGCCTCCAAGACCATGGCCGGAAGCGTCTTGGACCTGATGACCAAACCTGAACTGCTCGTAAGGGTAAAGGAGGAGCACAAGGAACGCATCGAGGGGCAGACCTACAAGCCCGTCGGCGACCCCGACAGGAAGCCCCCCCTGGAAATGGCCAGGGAAATGGCTGAGAAGCTGAAGGGGAAGGTCTAACCCCCCCTTTTTTTAGCTGCATAAATGGGTTGTTTTTATCTGGGAACGTTGCGCCAATAGCTCTGATTCTCATCCAAACGTCTATTTGATATAACTCCTGGGAAGTGTTTGAAGTGATCAATATGTCCAGCAAAAAGAAGAAAATGGCAGTAGACTGGATAGAGGATAACAAGGAGCTCATCGTCGACGTCCACCAGAAGATCTGGGAGTGGGCGGAGGTGGGCCTCCAGGAACTCAAATCCGGGAAGCTCATGGCCGACATCCTCGAGGAGAACGGCTTCGATGTCGACAGGGGCGTCGCCGGGATGCCCAGCGCCTTCGTCGCCACATACGGCTCCGGGAAGCCCGTCATCGGGATGATGGGGGAGCTCGACGCCCTCCCCAGCATCTCCAACAAGGCCGTCCCCTACAGAGAACCCGTCGTCGAGGGGGGGCCGGGCCACGGTTGCGGTCACAACAGCTACGCGGCGACGGCCCTCGGGGCCAGCCTTGCCGCCAAGGAGGTCATGGAGAAGGAGAAGCTCCCGGGGACAATCAAGTGCTTCGGCTGCCCGGCGGAGGAGACCCTGGTCGGGAAGGTGTTCATGGTCCGGGACGGCTACTTCGACGGCCTCGACGCCTGCCTGGGTCACCACCCGGGCTCTATGAACACGGCGGGCCTCAGGAGCGGGAACGCGATGAACTCCGTCAAGTTCGAGTTCTTCGGGAAGGCGAGCCACGCCGCCGGTAGCCCCGAGCAGGGGATCAGTGCGATGGACGCCATCGAGTTGATGAACGTCGGTGTCAACTACATGCGGGAGCACATCGTCCAGGAGGCCAGGGTCCACTACATCGTGGAGAACGGCGGGGTCCAGCCCAACGTGGTGCCCCCCTACGCCAGGAGCTGGTACTACGTCAGGGCCCCGAGGAGGGACCTCGTCGATAAGTACTATCAGAGGCTCCTGAAGATGGCAGACGGGGCGGACCAGATGGCGGAGACCACCCACAAGGTGGAGTTCCTCACGGGTGTCCACAACGGAGTCCCGAACCGCCCCCTCGCCGAGACCATCGTCGCTAACATGCGGGAGATCGGGGCCCCGACCTACACCGATGAGGAGCTGAAGTTCGCCGCGAAACTCGCCGAGAGCGTCCCCCACGATGAGAAGATGACCCGCCTCAGGAAGCTCGCCGAGATCCTGCCGGGCGCCCTGGAGCTCGAGGACGTCAACATAGACACGAACATCTACGACCCCTTCGGGGAGGAGAGGAAGGGGGGCGGGGGCTCCTCAGACGTCGCGGACGTCGCATGGAACTGCCCCACGCAGCAGTTCAGCACCGCCTACTTCATAGTGGGCGCCCCCGGCCACAGCTGGCAGCATGTCGCCGTCGGGGGGATGAGCATCGGCCGCAAGTCCACGGTCTTCGCCTCCAAGGTCATGACCACCACGGTCCTCGACCTCCTCACAGAGCCGGACCTTCTGAAGCGGGTGAAGGAAGACTGGGAGGAGAGGATGAAGGGCCTCACATACAAGTCGCCGCTGCCGCCGGACCTTAAGCCCCCCTTGGACCAGCTGGAGAAGCAGCCCTAATAATCATCCTTTTTTTCTTGTCCATTTTTTCATTTTGTAACAAGTGGTAGGGTGGACGTTACGTCCTCATATCATAACGCCGGTTGTGGAGAGGCGGGTGCTCCTATCCACCTCAGTCCCCGTGGCGCTTGCGGAGGAGCGGGGAAAGCCTCAGCATTATTAGAGACTTCTCGAATACGTCTATCCACTCGGCCAGTTCCTTTTCCCTGGCCTTGGGCGTGAGGATGCCTGAATCGGTTCCCCTCCCTATCTCCCGGGCGGCCTTGGAACGGTAGAAGCTCAGGGTCCCCTCCACGTAGCGCCCCACCTCCCAGAAGTCCTCGGAGAGGAAGACCACCGTGGGCACCCTCAGGGCCCCCAGGATCCGCAGCTCGTCCTGCAGCTCCTCGGAGGCGTCCCTCTCTATGAACCGGATGTTCACCTTCTCACCGCAGGCGTCGGCGATCTTCTTCAGCAGTGGTCCCTGCCTCGCGCAGTCCCCACACCAGATCCCCGAGTAGACCAGGACGTTCAGCTCCCTGTCGTACCCCAGGAGGCGTTCCCGCTGCTCCTCCGTGAGCTCAGGGACCCGGCTCTCGGAGTCCCTCCACCTCGGAACCTTCTCAGGATCGGATTTCTGGAGGTAAGCCTCGTACTCCGATGCCATATCCCAGTAGCGCTTCCAGAAGTCGCTCCTCTTGTCGTAGTATGTGGGCTTGTCGGTCAATTCAGTCAACATTGGGGTGGAATGGTGGAATTTATATCATTCTTGTAAGTCCGGCGTACGTCCCGTTCCACATCTTGGAGCGAGGCCTCCACATTCCAACCCTCGAATCATCCATAGTCGCGCGTACCTAGACCTTAGCTTAACCCTCGTTCCTCTCTTCCGTACCTGCACGCTTTCTGGCAGGCCATGCAGGGGAGGATGCTGCTCCTCGTCGGCCTGAGGTTATACTCGTCGAAACGGGCCTGGAGCTCTGGAGGACCGAAGCCCTGAAGGAGGCCCGTCGCATCATAGACTCCTTGGAAACATTTTCCCGGATCCACCTTGTACGGGGTGAGGGCACCGGCTGGGCACGCCTTGATGCACTCATCGCAGTCCCCGCAGAGGTCATCCTCAAAGGGCTCGTCAGGTAAAAGCACAGCGTCCGTTAATATAGTGGACAGCCTGAACCACGGGCCGAACCTGGGATTGATGATCAGCGACATCTTCCCAAAGTTCCCGAACCCGGCGAGCTGCGCCATACGCTTCTGAGAGAGGAGGGTGTCCGTTCCAATCCTCCTTGCCTTGTATCCTAAACCTTCAATGAAGCGCTGGACCCTTCCCGTGGGCTGCCTCATCCTCATGTACCCGAGGGTCTCGAACTCGTCGCCCCTGGACACGTACATCTCGTGCACGTCGTCCCATACCTGGAACCCCAACATGACGACCGACTCGCAGCCCTCCAGGTAGTCGCCGGTCTTCTTCGTGTATGCCGGGTTCTGGTAAAAGTCGTCCCACTGTCTGAAGTGGCTCGGAACGGCGTCTATGCTCTCAGCCTTGACGATTCCGACGAGATCGACCCCTGATGAGAGGGCCTTATCCTTTATCTCTCTCGTTAGAATGCTGGCCTCATTTGAGTAGGCCTGACCCTCGTCTCCCGACACTTGAGCACCACCCTCCAGTGTATCCAAGAACCAATGGATTCCACATGTTATATTATAATTAAGCCTGAAGTGAACATTCCAGTATTAAACAACAAAAAAAGATGGAGGTTGGCGTACGCCGGACGCCTACGAGTCGCCTCAGCGCCAAGACTCACACCTTTACCACGTAGAGGAGGGTGTCGCCGGTGTTGGCGACGTTAGAGGTCCGGGAGTTGTTCGCAACGCCGTCGAAGGGGGCCTCCACCGTCTGCAGAGTCTCCCCGAAGAGGTTCACCACCTCCCCCAGGACCCTACCTTTCTTCACCGCCTCCCCCGCCTTCACCCTCTGCAGCCAGAGGCCGCCCCTCTCAGCGCAGAGCCTCACCTGCTCGGGGTTCACGGGCACGTCTTTCTTCATCTCAGGCTCCCCATCCAGCATCCCGAAGTACTTCAAGACGTTGACGATGCCGTCGCGGTGGAAGGCTATCTCCTCCTCCCTGACGGGGTAGGGGGTGCCGGACTCTGGGGTGATGCAGGGGATACCATACTTGTCCAGGGCCTCCTTGGTGCTCCCCTTGATGTCTGTGACCCTGGTGTAGAGGGAGTCGTAGCAGGAGGCCATGTCCACCATCTTCTGGTGCACATCGGGGTCCTCGGCGTTCCCGATGATGACGAACTTGTAGATGTCCTCCGTCAGATCCCCGCCGTGGCTGTCGATGAGGGCGTCAGCCTTGGAGACGAAGTTCTCGAAGAGGGCGTCTGCCACCCTGCGGCTCATCGTCCCCGCCGGATCCCCGGGGAACACCCTGTTCTGGTTCACGTAGTCTATGGGGTTGTTGAACGCGGCCCGGGCGTTGAAACCGTCCGTGTTCACCACCGGCACGATGATCAGGGTGCCCTTGAGGTCCCCTGGCTCCACCTCGTTTGCCACCCTGAGGACCCCCCGGATGCTGGCGTATTCCAACGGATGGATCCCCCCGAGGACGCAGAGCCTCGGACCCGCCTCGGATCCGTTGATGACTATGTAGGGCATGTTGGCATCGTGGGTCGAGGCCTCGCCGACCTTGATGAAGCCCTTGGCCTTCTCTCCCTTCTTGATCTCGGTCTCTCCGATCTTGATCGACATTTGATATCCAACCTTCCTAACTCGGCTCCTGTTTAATAATTTGCGGGGATGAGGAACTTCTTCGCATTCCCCTGCAGAAGTTTCATTAGCCCTTGGAGACGAGTCTCTACAGAGTCAATATGAGCGTCTATCTCCATCATAAGAGCTGGGTCACCGTCTCCGAGGAACTCAAAGAATCTGACACAGTCATCGTCCCCTTCGGTTCCATGGAGGCCCACGGGGCGCACAAACCCGTGGGGTGCTGCTACCTTCTTGCAGAGGCGGCCGCGAGGGATGTAGCGGAGAGGACAGGCGTCCCCGTCACCCCCGTCATCCCTTTCGGCACCTCCCCGCCCTACAAACACTTCCCGGGAACCATAACGGTCTCCATGGAGACCCTGAGCAGGTATGTCTACGAGGCATGCGAGAGTCTAGTGAGGGCCGGCTTCAAGAAGATCCTATTCTTCTCCGCCCACGGGGGGAACAACCTCCCCGTGCTGAGGGAGATCTCCTTCAAACTCAGGGAGGAGCACGGCGCCCTCTGCGCCGTCATCCACGTCTGGGGCATGATCTCCAAGCTCACGCCCCCAGGCTTCTGGGAGCCAGACCAGCGCCTGGGCCACGGCGGCGAGCCCACCACCTCCGTGATGCTCCACCTCCACCCCGAGCTCGTGGACATGGCCAGGGCGGAGCTGAAGCCCCTGAGGCAGCCCATGGAGGGCTTCGAGACCAAGTCATACGGTGTCCACGAGTTCGAGGGGGTGCCCCAGAGCGTCTTCCTCTTCGCGGAGGAGGTCGAGCCCTCCGGGTTCATGGGCGATCCAACGAAGGCCTCGGCGGAAAGAGGGAAGATCCTCTACGAGAAGGCCGTCGAACACCTCGTCAACCTCGTGGAGGCATTCAGGAGCCTTGATGCGAGCCTAGAATGAGCTCCAAGGCCCATCTCCGGTCTCGAATGAAATTAGCTTCTTACTTTTATGCGGCTCAAGCATGCCCCGGAGAAGATGGTTCCAGAGCCCCTACATTTCCTGTCGCATCGTGAGGCGAAGCATCTATAAGGGTGGCTCACCTGTGAGGGGGAGATCTGGAAGATGGACTGCAGGAATAGGAAGGACGTCGCTAAGGGTGCAAGTGTCGACATCGTGCTCAAGAAGGATCAAAGAACGGGGAGGCTCACCCGGGGAGTCGTGAAGGACATCCTCACCAACTCCAAGTTCCACCCCCACGGCATCAAAGTCAGGCTGGCCGACGGGAGAGTTGGCCGGGTCAAGGCGATCCTGACATGAACCGGTAGCGTTTCTATTCGAATCACGAGGCAATCAAGGGATGGTTCTCCCGTACTCCAGTTGTCGAGGTGGGAGTCTTTCAGAACCTCAAATGAGGGAGGGGACTCGGTCAGCCTGTTGACAGGGGTTCCTGGATCGGCCTCCTGGCCCACTCGGGGTGGAGGGGGATCACAGCCCCCTCCTTCATCACCCACGAGACCTCCTTGAGGACTGCGATGTCTTCAAGCGGGTCCCGTTTCACCATTATCATGTCCGCGTACTTCCCCGGCTCCACGGTGCCGAACTCCTCCTCCGCGCCTATGGCCTCTGCCCCGACCCGGGTGGCTGACTCGATGGCCTCCATGTTTGTGAGGCCGTACCTGGTGAGCCACTCGATCTCCTCCGGCAGCCTCGCGAAGGGCTGGTCCGGGAAGACGTTATCGGTCCCTGCGCCGATGCGGACCCCCTTGGCCTTGACCAGCCTCATGGTCTCAGGGAGCTGCTCCACGCATCGGTTGAACCAGGTCTCCGTCTCCTCCAGGTCCTTCTCGGAGAGGTTCCAGATCGCAGCCTCCACCTGCTCCTCCCTCTGCTTCTGGATCCTCTCGGGGATGTGGTTCTTCACCCAGAGGGTGGGGACTATGAAGATGCCCTTCTCCGCCATTAGCTCGGCGGTCTCCTCGTCGACGAAGCTCCCGTGCTCTATGGTGTCCACCCCCGCCTCCGCGGCCATCCTGGTGCCCCCCAGGTTCGCCGCGTGGATAGCGAGCCTCCTCCCCAGGCGGTGGGCCTCCCGGACACCGGCCTCGATCTCCTCAACGCTGAACTCGGGGTGATCGGTCCTGTGGCTGCTGAGCATCTTGATCAGGTCGACACCCGCCTTGACCTCGGTCCTGATGGCCTTCCGGATCTCATCTGGGCTGTCCACCTCGTGCATCACCCCTGGCATGCTGGAGCCGTGGCCCCCGGTGATGCAGAGGCCTGTCCCCGCCACGAAGAGCCTCGGGCTCAGGAGCATCCCCCGCTCCACCGCGGTCCTCATCGCGAGGTCGAGGTGCTTGAAGTCGGAGACGCTCCTCATCGTCGTGATCCCCGCCTGGAGGGCGGAGCGCAGGTTGTTCGCTGCTATGATCGACGCGTAGGCCATCTCGTCCCCTTTTGACGCTAGGGGTACGAAGCCCCTGTGGAATATGTGGACATGGAGGTCTATCAACCCGGGCAGGAGGAAGCGGCCCGAGGCGTCGACGACCGCGGCGTCCTCTGGCACCTCCAGCTCCCCCCGCTTCCCCACGGCGGCGATGCGCTTCCCCTCGACCAGGACTACGGAGTCCGAGACGGGCTCTCCCCCGGTTCCATCGATCAGGGTCGCGCCGACTATTGCTACCTTCTTCTCTTCCATTCTCTCAAACCTCCTCCATTACTATCTCCTGGGCCCCCTCGAAGAGGACCTTGTCCCCCATCTCCCGGAGCCCGTCGTCTCCTTTGACGATGGTGGCGAAGTGGTTCCCCCGTAGCTGGCCCACCTTGCTGCCGAAGAAGGCGGAGCCGTAGGGGATGAGCATCTCCTTCTCGCTGATGCCCCCGGGGTAGTAGAGCAGATCGCCCCGGGAAGGGTGGCTGGTATGGTTCTCCAGGGGGACCTCGATCCCCCACTCGTCCATGGGGAGCCAG
>JAUWBQ010000103.1 GCA_030601645.1 Candidatus Bathyarchaeota archaeon
GATGCGGTACTGCTGCTCCTTGATGATCTCGTAAGTTTGCTCGTCGATCTTTCTCTCCATCCCCGTTCCCCCCGCTATCTCAAGTCCGAGTGCGTCTTAAAAGGCAATCTGGCCGTCGCATGATGCGAGTCGATTCGGATCCACCGTGATCCAAGACCCGTGATCATGGCGTAGAGACTTGTTAACTTAGTTCCGCCCCTATTTCCTTATCGTATCCGGTGAGAAGGATGACCGACTTCGGAGTAATGCTCCCAGTCTCGATCCCTCTAGGCCCTAAACCTCGATCTCTTTACGGCGCCCTCCAATATGACTACCCCCGGCTGAATAGAATCAGGTACGCGGCGGCGGTGAGGGAGAAGAAAAAGAGTCCCAGAGTGTGCTCAAACTTCATATCCATCAAATATCAACTCGATGTATAACTACATTTATCGGGAACTCGCGGAAAAAACTTGAAACGGTTTAAAAAAAACGACAATTTACCAAAAAACGGCAGATATTATTTTCCAGAGAAATGTCCTGGTAGTATCATCCCGGGAAGATGCTGCCCAGCAGCCTGAGGTAATAATCGTCTATGAACACGAAGTCGTGGACTTCCAGTATCCTCTCGAAGTCCTCGATCAGCTCCTCGTCCGTCTTCCCCATGTAAGGGTTGATGTAGAATTTTCCCGTCTCTGTTTGGGACGCGAGGCTCTCGTAAGCTTGTATGGTCTGGGATAGGTTGGGCTCCTGGGTGTCCACACCGTCGCTGCCGATGAAAGCGGCGCGCGAGGCCAGCCCGGTCATCCATGGCTGGAGGGTGTTCATGACGTATTTGACGGGGATCCTAGCTTTCTGTCTGACCTCGTCGAGAAGCTGTGCCGCCCAGAGTTCTTCCTGTTCGTTGCGGCACCTGTCAAGGCGGTCTATGGCGAACCCGGCGATGGAGGGGAACCGCTCTGTCAGCTCCAGCATCCCCGCCTTGATGTACTGATACCACGACTTGGAGGGATCCAGTGTCATCAAGCTCCACCAGCCCCCCGACTCTATCACGCTGTCGCTCCATCTATCCGATATGGCCCTATCGCTTTCCGTCGGATCCACGTAGAGGAGGTTTTTAAGGCCCAGCTCCTCGAACCTCCGGAGCTTCTCAGCCACCTCTGAGTCTGGCGTCTGGTAGTTGAAATAGTCGCCCCAGATCGGGAAATCTGGTAACACGTAGTTCCATCTCCAGACATTGTACTTGGAATCGTCGGCGTAGGCCTCCAGCAACGGCTTCGAGTCCGAGGAGACGTGAGTTATGAACATCACAGTCTTTTCGTGGACCGGCTCACTCAGGAGTACGGTGACGTTCTTCCGGAGGTTTATCTCAAGATCCGAATCATCCAGGATCCACTCGTCGTCGGACAACTCGAAGGTCAACGACTCACCTCTCACGTTCTCGACTTGGACGGTGATCTTCGCAATGGTGTCGGTGTTCGTCGTAGGTGGCGTCTCATCTTGTGGCGTTTCATCCTGTGGCTTCTCGGAAATGGGGCCCACGACCAAGGCGAGGCCCCCGTCCAGGCTCGTCCACTTCACAGCCAGTCCAATATGAAGATCGTCCAATACGATCTCATCGGAGATTCCAGCGGCAACCGTGATGTTCCTCCTCCGCGAGTAGCGGTACGTGATCTCGACGGGGCGCTCGCTGTCTTTGTGTATCCTGATGATCGTTCCGTCGTAGATTCTATCGGAGGCTGAGGTGAAGGGTGTGACCGCGCCCCCCATGATCAATAGAACGAAAAGAATTACAACCCCCTTATTCATGACTAAACATTTGATCTTATGTTATAATTAATGGTTATGAACGGAAAGAACTATGGTTAGTTACTAAACACCTTGAATACTCATATAATTTTAATATTTTTAGCAAACTTAATTATGTTTTCATATAATATTAAATTTTGTTATATTCAAACTAATGTGTACATAATGGCGATATCAAATTAATTGAAACGACGAATGAAAAAAATCAATGATTATATATTTATAATTAAATTCCAACTCGCTACCAACTGGTAATTAAGGGTGTTTAAGGGCGTATATTCTAATTTCCTTATATAAACAATTTATTGATATCATTGTATGCCTAGCGTTAATTATATATTAAACGATGAAGCATTGAATGTGTTAATTTTAGTGATTAAATGTTATTAACTAAATATCAAATTAGCCTGTTGAATGAACTATCTGATCTTCGTGTTTTTCGGCATGGACCATTTGAACTGGTCCTCTGGGGGATAAGGAGAGAGCACACCCCTAAAAAACAACAGAACCGGGAGATTTAACGGGTGAAAATGCTGGAGAAGGCTCTTCAGCTTGTTGGACCTGCATCCAATGTTCTGACGAAGCTTGGTCTCAAGCTCCACCGAAGAAATGAGATCCTTGAGGTCTTCCACCCTGACGCACGCGCCGGTGTCGAGATCCTGTTTCCCTCCGTGTAGTTTCATAAGAGGACCATGAAGGCCACCTGCACGCACACAAAGATCAGCGAACTCGGCCGGAAGGGAGGTAACCTTGAATGTAGCGGATAATCTCACGAAAACAGAGGCTGAAATGATGACCTGCGGCTGTTCAGAGATCTCTCTCCCTCGTGTTGTAAGAGGGGGAGATGGCCGTGCCCGTCTTAGACTCAATGCACGTGCTGGCAGAGACCGGCGTCCAGAACGGGCTCGGGAAAAAAGAGATCTAGACTTTTTTCCTATGATCTGCTAAACTCTATGCGGGTTCGACTATGATCTGACTCAAATAGATGTCATAGCCGGGGGAGGGGCTCAGGCCTCTGAACTCGATCATCGTCTCAGGTGCCTCGACGACGAAATCTAGGGTCAAAGCGCTCCAACCCAAAGATAGATCTCCCGAGATGAGTTCGTCGTAGTATACCGCTCGGCTGGCAAGGGTGTATTTTCCCTCCCCATGGGTAACGTCGAGAGTGATGATCGGGTCGCCGTCCTTTTGGTCGTATGGGACGATCTTCAGAAAGAAGGTTGCAGTGTATTCCCCCTTTGGTAATGTGTGGTATGGCCCGTACCAGATTATTTTCGTCGGGGTCGAGCCGTTGTGATAGATTAGGCCGCCAGCTGTAAGGGAGTCGTCTTTGGTGTATAGATCCATGTGGTTGAAGGCTCTAGTCGAGTAGGGGTATGATGGCTCCCTGACCTTGCGGACCTCTATGTAGTCGACGAGGATGTCCGCCGCGCCTACCGTGTAGAACCTGTACTCAACGAGCTCCCGGGGCTGGTCTAACCCGATTTTAAGTGTGAAGATCCGCCACTGTCCCCCCTCGAGCTCGTAGCCATATATGTCTCTTTTAGTGATTAATTGCTCCCCCTCGCCGCTCGTCACCTCGAAGGTGGCCAAGTAGACCTCCCCCGGCTCGGAGGATTTCATCCTGAATGAGACGTTGTAGGCATAATCCATCAAGTAGGAGTATGGGCCGTAGATGAAATAGCCCTTCTCCGAGCCTCGGGGGGAAAGGACGGCCGCTCCCCCCTCTGTGGATGAGTCCCGAACCACGTCGCCGAAGCCTATATGCATGTCCTCGTTGGCCCGGTAGACCTTCTTGTCTGGGTCCATGACCAAGGAGTTGACTTCGCCCCCCCTCTCGAAGAGGATGACCATCTCCGAGAACGCCTGGATGGCGAATTCCGAGTCAGACACGATCGTCTTGTGGGTGTATAGCGTCCACCGGTCCATGGCCTTCAGGTCCAAGAGAATATAGTCACTTGCCTCGATCAATGATGTGACATACTCCTCGAGGAAGAGGGTCTGGTCTGCATTGAAATCCGGCGGGGGCAAGACGTAGGCGGAGATCCTCTCAGAAACGTGGGGGAAAAGGTGGTTCTGCGTCAGGACCGAAGCATCTCCGGGGATCGAGTCGATCATCCCATGGGTCCACATTATCCTATCGGTCAACCTTTGGGGCTCTGGGTACCACAGGATGTCATCCGCCTCATTTAACGCTGAAGAAAGAGGGCTCAAGGGGCTGAGGATCAAGATCATCAACGATGAAGCCGTCAAAACATACTTTGCCAATCTGAGTCCTTCCTCCCCCGTCTTGGACCGCAACGTGTACACAAGGGAGACGAACATCAGCGGGAGGACGTAGAGCGAATAATGCGAGCCCACCATGTAGTAGGCCCTGTAGTTCGAGAGGAGGAAAGGCGCGAGGATTATCAAGTTGAAGGCCGTGAACCTGCTCATCAAAGGGAGGAAGAGGAGAGGGGCGAAAAGGAAAAGACCATACAGGAATTTAGGGAATAGATCAAATGTCAGTGCCTTGAACGCCCTCCCCGGGTGGAGGAGAATGTACAGGGGAAGGCCGAAGGTGTCCCCGGTGAAACCTATCTGGGTGAAGACGTTGGTGGCCTTATAGACGGGTAAGAACTCGAGTGTGATCGGGAACTGCCCCATATAGGTCTTAACTATGTAATAGTAGATTGGGCAGAGGGCTATGGAAATCAGTGGCACAGTTACTTTGCTCCTCTTTGGAGCCTTGAGTGACCCTTTCGCATTCCGAGTCACTGAGTACGATAGATGGCCTAGGAGTAACGCGATCAGGATGGAAAAGACGTGTTCTTGAATCATGAGTGTCAACAGGAACGATGCGAAGTAGCGCGACCATCTTTCTTTGATGAGAAATAGATAAGTCGTGAAAGTGAGGAGGGGGATGAAGATCTGGGGTTGAAAATCGAACCAGTTGGCGCCGTGGAGCCCAGGGTTCAGGAGATAGACCATCGAGACAATCAGGCTGGTTGGTTCATTTCCCGTGAGGTTCCTTGATATGTAGAAGAGTGGAATTGCGGCAAGGCTCAGAATGAGGCATTTAGAGAAGAGGAGGGTCCAAATGGAGGGTATCAGGGCGTATAGAGGCAACAGGAGAAGTAGGATGGGGCTGAAGTGGATGGCAAGGTAGTTTCCTGTCGGGTTCAAGTAGAGCTCGGGCGTATAGTAGAAGGGCTGACCGCTGAAAACCGTCGAGTAAAAGAGCTGGTCAAATATGCCAAGATCCCAAGCGTAACTGTTGAAAGTGAAGTGTTTTTGGTATGTAAAATGTGTGAAAATGATTGTGTATGATATGACGCTGAGTGACAACGTGATTTCATATTTTTTTTCTAAAACGAATTTTCTTAAATCCATGTTTTATTAAGATATTTTTTTTAATTGAATTTAAGGTGCTTGTGACGCCGTTCTTCATCATTAATAGACATGATGTTCGGTTCGCAGTGACTAAGGTTTTGAATCCTATTATATTTTAAAGGCTGAAATCGCGCGCGCTATGCAAGTGTGATTCTAAGGGGGTAGTAGAGGCAATTTTATTTCGAGTGAACTATAATCGAAAAGGTTGAATTTTATCCCATAAAAATTGGTGTGTCCTGTTTTAACGGTGCATACTGCGAAATTTAGATTTGCCTTTGCGGCTCTCATCTCTAACGCCGGGGAATCTCGTCCCCGTATAATCTGGGCAGTAGCCGCTGAAGGACATCCAATCGAGGAGGGGTTCGCTGCGAGAATCGGTTGTGCAGGCGCGATCCGCGTTGTGGGAGCAGTCAGTGAGTTTGCACTCGATGCCCTTAGCCATGGAGTTTCACCTGATACTCTCCGGCTTGAGCGTATATAAAATATGTACTAATGTTATTATTTCTGTGAAAAATTATACTTATGAACAGGAAATATTACTACGGAGCCTGTTAACGTGGAAGGCTACGCGATGCAGTCAAGGCTCCTAAAATACTACCTCCAACGAGGCTCAATAAAGCCAGCAGGTTTCCACCAAAGGAACGAATAAAAATGAAGTTGTACACAAACTCGATTCCGAAGGCCATGAGCGCTGTTACAAACCCTGCCCGGATGGCTTTATCGCCGCTCCTCCTACGGACGAGATAGCCGCCCAAGAACCCTCCTACGAAGTGGATGATGGTGAAGACGGCTAGCAGGTATTCTCCGCTTATGGTCTCGGGGACGACCCCTGTCCAAGCGTAGTAGGCTCCTAGCACCTCTTGAACTAGGATGACGATACCGAACGCGAGGGACGCCCCTGCCACGTACCCTCCTGGCACCTTGGGTGGTTCTTCACTCATCTTTGACCTCTTTCTATTCTAAATATTAATAGTTGTTTGATATAGCTGTGGTTGGAAATCTTTAGCTCCTATATTCTTCATAAATTATTAAAGTTTCATGTGTCAATGAACTCCAAAACCTTAAATGAAATACGTATCAAAGCTACCATTGGAAAAACTTTGTTTGACAAGGAGGAAATGACTTGGCAATATTGACACCTGAAAGAACAGTACCCCTGATAGCATTCGTCTTAGCGTGGATCGCCACATACTACGCCATACAGCTGGGCAAAGAGGGAAAGGTCCGTA
>JAUWBQ010000221.1 GCA_030601645.1 Candidatus Bathyarchaeota archaeon
GTGATGATGACGAGTATGAAATCTAGCAGTTTTCCCGCCCATAGAAAATAGATCCCCCGTAGGGCAATGAGAAGTTCCACCGACCTCATGTCCAAGGGATCCAAACTGCGTGACTTTAAAAAAGCATCGTAACCTCAAACGGGTTTACTTACTCTTATGCAGATGAAAAGGGTCTTTACCAAGAGGATGGAAGACCCCGCCGAGTCCGGATAGGAGAGGAGCCGGTAATTATTTCCCGGCCCGAGAGCTCGGCGGAGACCCGGGGTAACAGGTGGAACGGCGTGAAGGTTCGTGGCTATTTTCTGTTGATGTTGTCGATGTGCCGGGATCTCAGGAGCCAGGAGTCGTTGGCTCTGTCAGCGTATTCCGAGAGAGAATCGTGCAGCTGGAGTCTCCTCTTCATCCTGATCCGCCTGGCGTTATCGCCCGTGTGTTTGTTCAATCTCACTTCTCTTTTCAAGAGCTCTTCCCCTGAGATCGTTTTTCTCTCCCGCATCTTTACACCCTTCAGATTGCGGGAATTATATCACCGTGAATGCGAAGTTGCTGAGCATCTGGAGGAATAGCTGGGCCATGTAGCTCATCGTTAGGTAGACTGAGGCCGCCGAGAGGAAGTACCCGATCACCCTTTTCTTCACACGTATCACCCGTTTCCTAGGCTATTACATAATATGATTTAGATATAAAGCTTCTCTGCCCAGTTCAGAAACATTTCCCCCCCTTTAGGGAATAAAGGCCCCTTTTCTCCACTATTAGAAGTATTTCCATTTCTGGGAAAAAATATGTGATTGTGAGACGGCATAAAACCAAATGAAAATGTTGGAAGACCTGTTTCTTGTACTATATTCAAAAAAGCGCAGTAAAAAAGAGGTAATTTCGGGGAACTAGTACCAACCTAGGCAGGTAAATGGTTGACAAGGGGGAGGTTGTTACCTTTTCCACTTCTTCCCTATGGGGTAGACGTCCCAGGGGACGTTCTCGTAGTGGAGGGTGCTCAGATCGGCTGGCGTGGTTCCCGGAGGGTCCACTGGATAGTCCACCGCCGACCATGTATCCCAGAACGCCTTGTGGTGCACCCGGCTCTTGATCTCCACGATGTCGAAGCCGTCCACGTTCAATCCAATCGCCTTCAGGGGATCGGCGCTCATGGGCGCCCTCAGCCTAGCCGAGATCACCACGTGCCTGTCGTCGCCCAGGTCCAGGGATGCAACGAGATCGTCGTGCCGCACCGCGCCCCGCCCCATCGGACCGGTCTCGACCCAGTCAGCTGGCCCAAGGTGCTCAATCTTTCCCGTGACAGTCACCGGCTCCCCAGAGATAGGGTGCACCCAGCCCCCTAAGGTCACAGTGACTGTGTCCCCAACCTTGTGTTCCTGGTCTAGACTGTGCAAAACCTTCGGGTCGGATATGCTGGTGGTGCACCAGTTCTTCGCCCCCTGCTCCAGCAGCTCCTTGAAGACGTGGGTGCCGTCTCCGAGCCTATCGTCGTGGTAGGCGATGACCACCGGCTTGGTGCCTTCCTCCACCATCTTGATCACGTTGGCGACGCCCTCCTTGGCGCCCGGCAGGGGCCTCGTCAAGTCCTCCCTGAGGCTCCAGATCAGGTCGCTGATGTCCTGGGCGGCCTCTTCCGCCAGATCGTGATCGTTGTCCGTCACTACGAAGACCGAGGCCCCCACGTCCGGTGTGTCCATGTAGGCGAAGCCGGGGGCCACGGAGGCGCAGTAGACCCCCTTCTCCTCCCATTCCCTGCACCGGTCGTAGACGGTCTTCATCGGATGGTACTCCGAGGCCTGGTAGACGCTGGCCGAGATCACGCCGGGCTTCCTCACCGCCATCGTGGGGTTGAACTCGCCCTTAATGGTCTGGATCATGCATTTGGCCGCGGTGTAGCCTATCTCATGGCCGTCCAGGTGGGGGTAGGTCTTCAGTATGAACACGCCGTCCGCGGCGTTCGCCAGCTCCTGGTCCTCGCACGCGTGGAGGTCAAGGGTGATCATGATCGGCTTCTTGCCCACAATCTTCCTGACCCGTCGGCAGAGCTCCGCCTCTGGCCTCGGTATGCCGGTGACCGCCATCGCCCCGTGCAGCGCGAGGAGCACCCCGTCCAGCTCCCCCGCCTTGGAGATCCTGTCGCAGATCCTCTCGGAGATCACGTCGAAGGCCTGGGTGGTCAGCCAGCTCCCCATGCCAACCGTGGCCGGCCGTGTGGTCTCCACGGTGCCTACGAGCTCGACGTCATCGTGCTCCCCTGCGGCCTCCTTATAACCGGTGATGTACGACTTACCCTGTCCCTCGGTGTCCAGGACCCCTTTCCCATAGCGGATGCCGCCTTCCTCCCACGCTTCAAGGGTCGTAATGTTCGGGCAGAACGTACATGTCTCATGCGAGAATCTCGCTACCGCAATCCTCAATCAAATTTCCTCCATGATCTATTCATCTTTTATAATATTATAACGCATCGGAGAGGATCGATCTATAGCCGCGTGATCATCCCAGAAAAGCGCGATATACCTGTGTTCTCAAGGTTCGCGTAAGTTTTATCCCACGATATACCCCAATAACACGGATATGTCAGAATCGAAAAAGATCAGCCTGGTCGCCACCGGCGACTCCCTCATCACCATGAGGCAGAGCGTCCACTCCGAGCCAGATTTCATGAAGCTGGTCGAGATCATCAATAACGCAGACATCGCCTTCACCAACCACGAGATGCTCCTCCACGACTACGAGGAGGACTGCTACCCCTCCGCCCAGTCCGGGGGCACCTACACCCGGGCCCCGCCGGAGATAATCGAGGAGCTCATCTGGATGGGCTTCGACATCGTCTCCACCGCCAACAACC
>JAUWBQ010000044.1 GCA_030601645.1 Candidatus Bathyarchaeota archaeon
ACCGACACCGCGGTATGTATGTACCTAAAGAAACTTGATAAATTTATAGAGATAAAAGGAAGAAATGGGCTAATTGAAGTAAAAGAAGCGTCTACAGCTATTTGCGTGGATGAGAGTTACATTAAATCATTTTTCTATGATTTGAGGAGGAAACAAAATCTTCAAGGCTTTTTTTTTAACAATGAAACGTTTGTGCTCGAAACGGTTTTAATCAGAAAAATAAGTACAAGGGGAAAAGTTGATTTCGTAAGGTTGAGTTCAAATTTGGGCATATCAACAGACAAAACTAAAGAAATCGTTAAAACGTTGTTTTGGAGAGGAAAGATCAAAGGGACTTTTACCTTAGATGGGAAATACTTTATTACCGAAAATAAATTGAGAGAGATAATTAGAAAGAGTTTATATGCTTAAACGCGCGCGCGCCTGTGTTTGTGGACTGGACATACACAGGGAAACCACCTAAGCCACCATGCGCGCGCGCAGCAAAACACCAACACCCGGCTTTCGACCGTATAGTTCGTATTTTTCTGGGTTTTCGAAGGGCCATATTACCTCTAACTTCAACAATTCTTTCACATTATCTAATCCACCGATCTCTTCGAATGTTATAGAAGGTTTTTCAACTAGAATAAAATCCGACACGTCGCCTAGGTCTTTGCGCGCGCTACTAGCGTACAAGTACATTAAAATTACTCTACTCATTGAATCTCGAAAGGAATTCTTTCCCACTATCCATTAGTTCCTTGAAGACAGCCTCCTCCTTGTAGCGACGTACAGCCCTCAACGCTTCCTGATACCAAGCTATGACACTCGGCTTGCGACCATCTCCAATTACTGTGAGAAAGTCATTCATACACACCTTCCTAGGAGGCTTATCTCTCAACGTCTCCAGAAGAGGAATATCCCTGGCATCGATACAGATTTGATCGATGTCGGCCCCAGAGAAACCATCAGTCATCTCAGCGAGTACGCCAACATCGACATCGCTGGCGAGCATCTCCGTGTCAACCAGATCCTGTAGTTTAATCTGGAAAATCTTCTTTCTCGCCTTAAAATCTGGTTGAGGGACAAATATTATCTTACCAAAACGACCCGCCCTCCTCAGTGCGGTGTCAAGCAACCACGGCCTGTTAGTGGTTCCGAGAACCAACCTATTCTCCTTTCTTGTCGCAATCCCATCCATTTGCTGTAGAAATTCATTTTTCAGACGCTTGACGTATGCTGGGCCACCTCTTGGTACAAGCGTGTCCAACTCGTCCAGATATATTATTATTCTTTCGTATTTTTTTGCAGCATCGAAAATCGCTCTCACCCTTTTTTCATTCTCCCCTACAAGGGGGTTCAAAATGTCGGCCGGGTCTGGTGCTAGAAATGTGGCGTCACTTTCGGCTGCGATGGCTTTAGCCAGGAGGGTCTTGCCGCAACCAGGCGGACCATAGAGCAAGACACCGACACCCGGTTTTCGACCGTATAGTTCGTATTTTTCTGGGTTTTCGAAGGGCCATATTACCTCTAACTTCAACAATTCTTTCACATTATCTAATCCACCGATATCTTCGAATGTTATAGAAGGTTTTTCAACTAGAATAAAATCCGACACGTCGCCTAGGTCTTTGCCACCCACTTGAACCTTTTTCCCTTTTTTCTTCACAACCTGCTTCAGAAGTCTCGCTCGTTTCAGATAGTAAGAGGAGAGATCCTTCCTTGTCCCCTTTTTATCTCCCTTTGATAACGTCGAAGCTTTGAGGAATTTTTCAGCGGCGTCAAGGTAATATTCTCTTGCTAGGTGGGAATCCCCTTGTTGTTCGTATTTCTGAGCAAGCCTGACGCTGCTTGTCGCTTCAGCTGCGAGCACAGCTGCCTTGTATTCATCAACCGAGGGCATAAATATCCTTATTCTTCTTTATCTCTTTCTCTCTCTATCTCTTCCATCAACTCTTCTTCTTCAGTTTTTTCGAGCTCCAATTCTACGAGCAGTTCTTTCCTTAGAATTTCTTGGTCAAGTTTGATGTCATCTCCACTAGTTAGAACACTATTTACAGCGATCCCAATAGAGTCAGCAGCCGCTTCAACATTCACGATGCTTTCAGTGATATTCGTCAATGCCTTTTCTAATTTCAAAGAGTCTACTCCAAGCTCGTTTTGCATCTCACCAATGTCAACGCCTATGTTTACGATATCAACCAATCCCTTAGCCAATTCCATCAAATCAAGCAACCGATAACAAACATCATGAATATTTTCGGTGGTCTCAAGGCCTTTTCTATTCGATGTATATTTCGCGGAGAGTCTCAAATAGGCTCTTTCATCGCCGCTTCTAAGAGCATCTTTCGCATCGACACGCGCCTTATCGGCTCGACTTCTAAATTCATCTTCCCTCTGTCGAAGTTTATTGGAGCGAATTTTTAAACGTGTAATTCTTTGGCTGGGAGTGATCTTCCCCTGTGTTATTCTACGTATTAGATCCTTTACAGACGACATACATTTTAATTATCAATGATAGTATATAAAATATTAAAGTCTTAAAGGGGAAGTAAATTGGACATTAGGAGAGAATCTGATTCAAACGGCGAGTTTCCAGACTGGTTGAACCTACCATGGGCGGTCGAAAAACCTTCCAGCAAAAATAAAATTGACGAATGGCTAAAATTGTGGAACAAATTTCTTAGAGACACGCTAAGTAAAAATAATATTTATTCAATATATGTCAACGAACTTCAGCAAAGGGATTTCTTCATAAAATTATCTCAAGAAAATTTAAGGGAAATATTAAACTATGCAGTTTCAATGGGCGATGGGCAATGGCTAAACCCTGAGAAAACTCACTTCTTCTACCTAATCTCTCCAATGGAAAAACTCGCTGAACAATTCCACAAAAAAACGATAGGCTCCGCTGCAGGAAGCAAACCCATAGGATTGTACCAACTGGAATCAGATCCAGAGTTCCACGATTTTCCTAGGAAGATCCATAAACAGATACTACAAATTTTGGTTGCTAATGATCTAGCTCGCTGGTGGCCAGGAAAGAACTCTCTATATGTAGAGCTTAAAGGGCCGTTCCCGTACAAAAAGGAGAAGAAGCGATTCTTTGGGAAGAGTCGGTTAGAGGTCATCGGTGACAGCCAAGCTCAGATAGATCAAATGAGATATCAAAATGAGTCCATGATTAGTGAGATAGATAAACTGGATTCAGAGATAGCCAGACTTGTTGATATTGGAGATGAGAAATCAGAAAATGATGCTCGCATTTTAGCAAGGCGAGTAGAATCCCTTGAGCAGATGAAGGGGGGACTAGATAACAAGATCAACAGTCTTGACCTTACTATGCAGACTTTAATAAGTATCGAGATTGACAAAGCTATAGGGCCAATATTGAATCAAGCCCGTCAACTGCAGAATGAAGCGCGAAAAGTGATAAATAACCTACAGAAAAATGTTGAGGCCGTCATTGAAGGGAGGATTGAATTGGCATCCATTCAACCAATGTATGAGATGCTCGCTGTATCTCCAACCGTGTCTGAGAGCAAAGTAGACGAAAGACTAAACAAGCATAGAAAAGAAAAAGTAAGCGCGCGTGTGAAAACTAAAGTGGTAGAAAAAGAGAAAGATGAAGAGAAGGATAGAGAGAAAGTTAAAATATAATTATCATACATTCGCACATGCGCGCGCGCCGTCTCCTATCCGGTACTCAAGCATTAACAACGTGTAAGCGGTCGTTTGCTCCAGTAGAGATGTATATCTCTAATGTGCGGAGCCATTTTATGAACCGGCTCTAAACCCTCAAAAAGGAACTCGGTACCTTCCCCGATCCTTCCTTCTTCAGGTCTAGCCTCAAGAACCCTGAAGCCAAACGGACGACCCAATAACATAACCTCCAAAACATCTCCCACCCGAGTGATCATCTCCAGTAATCGACGTTTCACGAAATCCCTCAGATCCTCACCATCTGAAACCTTAACATCAACAGGGATAATCCGAAGAAACACCAGCTCCTTGACCAAAGCAGCCCCCCCAACTAGTAACTGTCATTCATTGTTATATTACGCGCGTACGCTCACTCGCATTAAATAAGTGATAAATATTCCATTGTGTGTCTTTAGAAGGTAGGGAAAGGTCTTGAGTGGAAAACCGAAGGAAGAGGACCCCTCTACAAGCCTCCTGCTTGAAAAGCTGCTGAGCGGAGGCTTCCCAAACCTACAGGAACAGGTGAGGGAAGCCCTCCTCACGTTCACGGAGAAGAACGCCGTCTTCAAGACCAAGGTCCAGAGGGGAGGAAGAATCTCCATACCTGAGGCTGAGAGAGATGTCCTCGGAATAGACGAGGGAGACATCGTGCAGGTGATACTCGCCCCAGTAAAGAAGAAGACCTAGCCACTCGCAAGATGCTGATACTGCAACTCTACAATATTCGATTCATACTTTTCCAGCAATCTCTTTTCGAATACAGATGACTCGAACACAATTATCTGTTCCAAACCAAAGTTGTTGAGCCTCGCAAGCAGCTCAACCTTCGCCTCATTCGCAAGCCTGCCTAAAACACCATCCAGTAAAGCTATGCCAATTCCATCATCGATGTTTCTAGCAAGAGAATTCAACACAATGATCGGAGTGCTCTCCCCCAGCGACAACCCTCCAAGAGGCTCGATGTCTCGCTCCATGATCACCATCCTCTCAAAGCCCTCAGGCGAGACCATGTCGACGACATCGGAATCAATCACCATGATCTGTTTCAATCCCTCACGGCAGTCCAGCAGCCTCCTCTTAATCGTCAATTCCCTTCCCTCGCATCTAAAGACCGCTGAGACCTCACAGCCAGGCGTAGCCCCCCGCCTCTCGCAGTCACCTCGATGGAGGATATTAATCAGGCTACGATCAGATCGGCCTCGGGTCCTTTCGAAGAGAGCGAACTCGAGAGCACGGATAAGATTAGTCTTCCCAGAACCACCTGAACCATGCACAAAGTTGATGTTTCTACAGAAGAGGAAGCTATAGACGCCCCTGTAGCTTGTGAAGTCCCTTATCCTGAGTTCAGCCAGATAGTACACGTCGTATTCATTGACATCGATCACGACAATACTTCATAAATTAAGCTGTAACGTTGCGTTATCCGCCATGCAGGATTGAAGGGGGATGGCCTTGGATCTCAATGCTTTAACAAAGACCATCTCCCATTCGACGATGCAACGGGGCACGTTAACGGATGACGCTTCACGTGTAGAGGACGCTGTACGTCGTACATGACGTCTTTTTGCCTATATACCCGTATTTTTCTCCTCGACGTTGTCTCCGTACGTTGAACGTCTCGTTGTCCGTGGCGTGAAGCACGTTGTGAATAGTGTGCCAAGGATCCCAGTACGCTGGAAAAGGTTCTCTAACTTATGATCCGAATCGAAGTAACGTGAATGTACCCCCATTGTAAACGATGTCTGCCTCCCGTTAACGTACTCCTTTGAGGCCTTGATACGTCTCGATACGGGGAGTCGTTATGACACGTAACAGGCGTACAATGTTAAGAACACGTCCGGAACACTATACACCTCTTCGAACCACAGCCTTACCGTCTCCTACCCGAGAGACGAACAACCAGCCCTCCTCGAAGTGCCTCACCAGCTCCCCTATATCAATCAACTTGTCACGCCCCCGACCAGAGACCCCACCAACAGAGAAGTCGAGCTTCGAGTACTCGTTCCTGTGAAAGTCCACCTTCGTCCGATCATAGTAGACATCCTGGGAGCCGGGGAGAATGTGGCCGAAGAGGAACTCCTGGGTCCCCTTGTCAAGCCGAGAGCCGTCGACGCAGGGACTCCTGAGCACCGAATCGAATGCCTTCCTCAGACAGTGGGGCGTCACATACTCCCACTCCCCCAGCCCTGCAAGCCTCGCAGCCTTCTTAACAAGCAACCCCACCCCGCGCCTCCCAAGCCTCATCCGAGATCTTTCGCCTCTATCCCAACGGTTCCAGTCACTGTGGAAGAGAGGATCATCGACACCTATCTCCCCATACTGCTCCTCCCGCTCCCTCAAGTACACCCTTAAGGCATCACCAGCCTCGGCGCAGAGAAACGAGTAGTACGGGACCTCCCCCTTGCAGGCATCCGGCACACGCACCTTCATCCCCGGATACACTTGAACCCTGAGATACCTCTCCCCAGATTCCAGCTCCTCGGATAAGTCCCCGTGGTTGAGGGCGCACAGAGTTGAGACCCTGAGCCCACACGACCAGAGCGAGAGGATGATAGCCCTGTCCCGAGTGCTACCGACCGCGTTGGCCATCGCGTGGACCTCACCCTTCGTGGGGATGTACTCGGGCCTCTTCCGATATCGGGTGGGCTGATAGTACACCTGCAGCTTCAGATCCTCGAATCCGTTCACATGGAAGAACGTTCTCAGACGCTTGATGATGGTGTTGACATACGCTCTGCTGGCTTGATCTCTGGCTTTCTCGTCGGCGTAGTCCTGGATCAGCCTCTCCACCTCATGTTTGTGGAGCTGCGTCAACCCGTCGGGGTCGTAGCCTGTTCTCTGGCAGAACCTTTTAAGCATGTTCAGGTAACTTTGCCGACTTCCTTCGCTCCCGCTGAATCTGGACAGGTGATCGAGGAGCATCTGAACAGAAGCGAAGCTGCTCCTCCATGCATCCGAGCCCTCTCGGGCCTCTATGCCGAAGTGCCTCTCGAAGCCCCTTAGGGGGCGCGGACCTTCTAGGGATATCTTGCCGAAAGCGCTTCTGCGATTCATCGTGTCTCCCTTTTCAGTAATCTTTAATCATCCATCCACATACAAATCTTAGACATTGAACGGTATTTAATGACATTGAGAGGTATTAAAAGGTATAGCTCAGCGTCGTTTAATTGAATAAAATATTATTTCAGTATCGTGATGGAGGAATCCGCCCACTATAGTTGGCGGGCCCGATGGGATTCGAACCCATGGTCTCCGGCTCCGGAGGCCGGTGCATTATCCACTCTGCTACGGGCCCACCGCACAAAATGGACCGACCACACCAGATTAAAACATTTCCACCGACCCCCCAGAGCCCAGAACCAAGCGAAATACCATAAAAATCCCACATTCGATACTTTTCTCCTAGTCAACAAATCAGAACAGAACGAAATGGTAGACCTCAAGCAACTCACCGAGGAGAACGTCGAGAAGATGACCCCCAGACGCAGGAAAGAACTCGGCATAACCCTGCTACCTATGTCCCTGGAGGAAGCCCTGGACAACCTCGAGGAGAGCCCCTTCGTCCGCGACATCCTAGGCCCAGATATACTGGACATCTACGTCGGAGCCAAGAGGAGGGAGTACGCCGGCCACAAAGAAGCCAAAAAAGCGGGCGACAGCCAAGAACGCCAGTGGGAGTACGACAGATACCTCCTCAGAGCCTGAGGCTACAGTCCCTCAAACTCATCTATTCCCGTCTGCTCAGCTCGGCGAACGACTCCCTCAGGAGCCTCTGGGCGCTCTCCGCAATCACGGGGCCGATCCCCTTCACCTCCGACAGAGGCCCGCTCAGGCGCCGGGTCTTTCCGCTCCTCGATACGCTAATCTCCGCATTTGTGAACTCCTCCATGACCCTGAAGGGGCTGTCGAACTGCACGAGGAGCTCCTCCGCCAGAGTCGTCCCAATCTGGGGCAAACCCGAGAGGAGGAACACCTGCTGCCGGTGGAGGGGCATGTCCCGCCTCACGCTGCGGAGCTGCACAGGACGCTCCTCCTTAACCTGCTCCCTGTACGCGAGGCGATGGAGGAGAACCGAGGTGGCCTCAGTATCCTCAGTAGGAATAATGGACAAGCCATAGTCGAGGGCGAGGCTGGAGAGGGCACCATAGACCGAGGCGGGCTTCATCCTGCTCCTCCTGAAAGCCCTAGACATCCGTCCCTCCAGGATCAGGATGGGCTTCTCATAGGCCTCGGCCATGTCCCTGGCCTGGCTGAAGAGGCGGCCGTCCCTCATGCTGCCCAGAAAGTCGGTGACATTCTTCCTCTCCACGCCACAGCGATCCGAGACCACGTAGTCACAGACATCCAGCCTCCGAACCTCGACGTCGAAACCCGACAGCCGGAAATAGTTCACAATGTCCCGCCTGCTGGAGGCCTCATTACTGTCCACGAAGATGTGGAGCCCCTCAACCATCCTTACCACCCGCCTCAAACTCCAGCTCCACCCTAGACGGAGCCTCGACCCCCTTAAACGACTTGACGAGGCCGAGGACGACGCCCCTGGTGACGTCCTGAACAAAGGGCCCCAGCGGCACGACCTCACCGTCGACCCTGAGGGTGAAACCCGGAGCAAATCCGACGCACTTATCCACGCTCGCCTCCCCCGCCAGTATCGCCCTGCCCAAGCCCAGGCAATCCTCGTAGCCGCATCCGTGGCAGTCGAGGCCAGGGAGCATGGGGAACGCCCTCGCCTCAACGATGTCCGCAAGCTCACCCCCCCCATCCAAGGACACCACGGGGACATCACCCTGAGCCCGCAAACCCCCCTCAGCCAGGGCAGCCATCGCAATCTCCAACCCGTTAGACAGGCCCTCGATCTCCCCAGCCTCCCGGGGGACGATGATCTTCGCCATGGTCTCCAGGGACTTGAACCCCTCGAGGACGACGAAGTCGAGGCCCCCCAGTCTGGAGACCGCCTCATTCACCGTGAAGAAGCGATCTATAAAGAAAGCCGAGCCCCTCCCGTGGAGGATAGCGGTCGCCCGGGACCCCGCCTCCCTGTGACGCCAAGTGTCCTTCCCCGGAGTGTCTAAGAGGACATCCTCGGCGGTGTGCTTCAGGGTGCCCACTCTATGGCCCCGATCCGTCAGCTCCCTCACAAGGGCTTCGACCACCCTGGTCTTCCCCGAGTTCTTATACCCGATGACCGAGACGGCTCTGGCGAACATCATTTCACACGGTTACTCCATGGACCGGTGGGTTATATCCTTCACTACAGACCTCGAAGACTCGAACGAAAAGGAGCCGCACGTCTTCCTGAACCTGAACTCAATGGTCCGGTATATGTTCCAGAGGAAGAGATCGAGAAACCTCTTGAACGGCAGCCTGAGGGGCGATCTCCTCTCGACAGAGAGAACCTCGAACCCATACTTGGCCAGGGAGACAACATCGTATTCGCAGAAGAGGGCCCGGTGAGCCAGCCTGTAGGCGCCATCGGACTTGAAATAGGGCACGACCCCCTGCAGAATGCCCCCGTCCCTGAGCACCCTATTGGATTCTATCACGGCGTGATCTACATCATCAAGGTGCTCCAGGACCTGTCTCGCCAGCACCTCGTGGAATACTCCGTCCCGGAATGGGAAGCCACTGTCGAGATCTGCCATGACGTCGACCTCCTCAACGTAAAAGTTCTGGTAGATCAGCCTAGTGGCGGGGTGGATGTCGACGTTCACACAGTCACGCCTGTAGTCCGTACCGGATCCGAGGTTGAGCTTAGGCATCTGTATACCTAAATTATTATCCTTCAAATATATGTAAAAGTTCTCGCCCAGGGAGACAATCGATTTGAAACCTGTGCGCCCTCGAATTCTACAAATACCTCCTGGGACAGACTAAGGCTGATGGTATCCCTCACCTTCTACGGCGGCGTAAACGAGATAGGCGGCAACAAGATTCTCCTCCAGGACGGAGACGCCCGGATCTGGCTGGACTTCGGGAAGTCCTTCACCGTGGGAGAGGACTACTACGCGGGATGGCTCCAGCCGCGGAGGGTCAACGGCGTGGGCGACTACTTCGAGTTCGACCTCCTGCCCCGACTTCCTGGCCTCTACTCGGAGGATATGCTGGAGAACACGAGCCTGGGATACGAGGAGCCCGGGTTCGACGGAGTCTTCATAAGCCACGCCCATGCGGATCACGTCACCCACATACAATTTCTCGATCCCGCCATCCCCGTATACACCGGAGCCGGGACCAAGCTCTTCATGGAGGCCATGGAGAAGACCAGCTCATTCGCAAACTACAGAGAGCACGACTACCGGAGCTTCCGGACAGGCAACCGGATCAGGGTCGGACCCCTCGAGCTAGAGCCCATCCACGTGGACCACTCCATACCCGCCGCCTATGGCTACATAATTCACACCTCTGCTGGATGCGTGGTTTACACTGGGGATATCCGGGCCCACGGTCCCAAGCACGAGATGACCCAGGAGTTCCTCGAGGCCGCAGAGTACGTGGAGCCCATCGCCCTAATATCCGAGGGCACCAGAATGGAGCTCAGGGGACGGAGGCGCAACCTGTCTGAGGCCCAAGTGCTGAACGGCGTGACAAAAGTGTGCAAAGACGCAGACGGGCAGGGGAAGGCGGTGTTCTACACCCACGGGCCCAGGGACATGGACAGGCTGCACACCTTCTCCTTCGCAGCCGAGAGCTGCGGAAGGCGGATGGTGGTCTCCACCAGGACCGCCCACCTCCTCCACAGGCTGGTCGAGGACGAGCACCTGGACCTCCCCGACCCCACAGGGGACGATCTGGTGGCGGTCTACTTCAGGAGGAAGAGGAGCGGCGGCTACGATGAGAAGGACTACTATCTCTGGGAGAGGGAGTTCCTCGACGCGATGGTGACCTCCAAAGATCTGAGGAGGCGCCCCAGGGACTACATCGTGAGCCTCGGCTTCAACGCATTCACGGAGCTAATCGACATCCAGCCCCAGCCAGGCAGCCCCTTCATATACAGCATGAGCGAACCCTTCGGAGAGGACGACCTCGAAGAGAGGGTGATGCACAACTGGCTCGATCACTTCGGCCTCGCCTACCACCAGCTCCACGCTTCGGGCCACATGAGCAGAAAAGAACTCCGTGAGGCCATAGGCCGGGTGAAACCCGGGAAGCTATTCCCAGTCCACACCGAGAATCCCCAGCTCTTCTCCGACTTCCACGGTAACGTCGTTTCTCCAATATTAGGAGAGACCTACACGATCTGATGCGAAGATCACCCTACCATCATCCTCACGACCTCATAGGGGGCGAGGAGGTATGGCAGCAAGTAGGCGGGGATGTTTCTGAAGGGCAGCACCTCAGGCCTGAACCGAATTTTGAGGAAATCCTCAAAGGTTCTTGCGTCCAGATC
>JAUWBQ010000001.1 GCA_030601645.1 Candidatus Bathyarchaeota archaeon
GGGGGGCGATCCTCTGCATCGATCCCAATGGATTAAGGACCACTCAGAAAGGACCTATCTATTATCTTCTTGATTCCTGCATTATTCGTCCAGGCCTGACGGATAAATCCGGAGGCTTTGCAGCGACCATCAATGATAACAAAATACCAAAGCGTCCCTACGATATGACCCTTTTTGAGGCAGACACCATCTACATCCGAGATAACGATGAATTCTGGATCGGAGTTCAACAGGGCACTGTCGGATCCGGAGGTCCCGTCCGAGATAACGAATCAGGCCGACAGAATAGCTGGGCTGCGGGAACCGGCGGCCGGTATTGGTTCATGGGAGGATGGATCATCAAACGGTTTTACTCTTATGATGAAAAGACCCGTATCATCGCGAATCTCGAAGGTAAATGCTATATGGACCTCTGGAAAGAAAATTTCTTCGGAACCGACGATATCCCTCGAGATTATACAGAGGATGCCGTCGATATCCTCCAGGTAGTCGTGGATATATTGCATGATATGAACGCGGCGCAGGATACAAACTGGGAGTTCAGAAGTCATCCCGATAATTTCCCAGGTTCCCCTCTGACGGCCAATGTCATCTCCACTGATGTAATTATACCTGTAGAGAATACGTCTCCCTTCTCGAACGGCGTTGCCTTCATCTGGGATAATGAAACCAAAACTGGAGAATCCGTAACAATAACAGATGTTGACCCCGCCACATTACAACTAACATTATCCGTCGGCCTCACCAATAATTTCTCCACCGGCGAAAATGCCTGGATAGTCATGTCCAGCGAATTGACAGGAACCCTATTCCTTAAAAGTTTCAATAATAATGTAGACTTCTCGACACTGTCCGACCTCTGCGAACGTGCTGATCATGAATGGAAGATCGCGCCTTATCCTGCAGGATCCACACCTGCAGGCCGCCGATGCCTTGAATTTTACCCCCGGAGCTCAGCCCCATTTGTCACAGGTAATGCACGGTATATCCGTTATAAGACGAATATCCGGCAGCTTCCCTCTCTCATGGTAGGGGATACTACTAATCTCGTGACTAATGCACTGATCACAGGTAAACCGATAACTCTGCCTGAGGATACCTGGGAATGGATTAACACCGGGGTATGGCCTGATAGAGAATATCGACAGCGTTATTACAGTATTGCATCGATTCCTTCCCCTCCGAATTCTTATCTCAATCAAATTGCGGATACTACTCTTATCATTGATGATCAGATGAATCCCGCACTTAATATCCAAAACGATAGAATCGGATTATTTCAACTATATCTTTCATTCTATGCAGCTGGCAGCGATTTTGGTGTAGCCACGTTAAATATGGATCTAAGAAAATGGAGACGGCTTAAATTCCATTTCAGACATGCCACTGCAGAAAGTGTAACTATTCCCATCGAAGTAAAAGATTATACCGCCTTATCCGGGAAAACGATCCTTATCACCGCATCAGAAGTCAATGCCGCGGATGATGTTGTTCCTCGGACCTATCCTTTAGTCGAAGGTGTCGATTGGATCGCCGAAGATAGCAATAATACAACAGCAGCTAATATCCAAGCTGCTATCGATGCCCTCGATTGGGTCTCTGCCTCAGCCTTAGGCGCAGTTATCACTGTAACCGGTAATGCACTCCCTGCCTCCCTCGGCTTTCTCTCCTATATCTCGTCTGATGCTGATGGCGCTGATTTAGGTATTGATATCTCCGGAGTGAATATCTATCGAATCCAGCTCTGCACCGAAAATCCGGTTGCTGGGGCAGATGCATGGAACAAGACTTTCGTCTATACTTTCGGGACCGGATCAAAACAGAGCAGCCTCCTCTTCAACGATCCTGTTACCTCAAACCATGATATTGTCGCAGGTAGAAATTGGAGTACTATCGATCTTCTCCTTCCTGATGTGAACGCGGATGGAACCATTGGCGATGGCACTGTCGGATCTCTAACTGACGACGAATATATGCACGGCTGGACACCTACATATGCTGGTATCGCATCCGTAGCGAATACTGCAGATCCCACCGACATCGATTTCCTAAGAATCTATGCTAATCTTCAAGAAAGTGCTCCTGGAATCTATCTGAAAGACCTTAATGGAGTAACTCCGGATCCACGGCGGAGATTTACGCAAGAGCTGGTTCTAGGAGCAGGTGCAATTGCTGGAGATACTCTCATTAACATAGTGGATCCCCAATACATCGCTGGTGACTATGCATCGGCAATAATGGGAATACCTGCTGAGGCTAGAATTTTTGGCCAACCTTATCCAAAATGGGTTATCTGGAAAAATGCGGCTACATGGGAAGAAGTTGAAATTGTGGCTATAGCCAATACCGATTCACTTTTCCCCGGTGGAAAAAATGTCCTGCTTAACGGCCCTCTTCAGAACGCCTACGCTTTAAATGATAAATTCTATCTCCGTGGAGGATGGAACATTAGTTTCAGTCAACTCCATTTCGCTCTTGGTTCCATAAATAAAGAAGTTTCATTACCTGCCAACCTAGCCAATCCCAAACGATTTCGACTCATAAGCTCAGATGACGCTGAATATCTAGTTGACATAGAAGGCCTAGCAGATCAAACCCTTCTCGATTCAAAGGCACTTCAAGCCCTCAAAATCACTGTAGATGGAGATCCCCGCCGCCGAATCGGCCTTAGAGTAAGACCCTACCTAGATCCTGCAAGATTTAACGCCGGCCTACCAACCACTTTCCATGGAATCCAAACAGTTATAGACTCAGCGGAGTATCAAATTACCGGCGTCGACTTTTTCTCTACCCTAGTATTAGGCCCATTGGATAATCGAGTACGTGAACGGCTGCTGGCGATGATTGCTGGCCATCAGGAACTTAAATTAAGCCAGACGAGTTATGGTATCAGAGGCAGAAGGAAGTTTCAAGTTAAATGAGCGAAGACATAAGCCCTCCTGAGGCCAAGCCTAAGGGAGAAGGGCTATTTACCGCGGATGACGTCGACACCAGGATGAAGTACAAATCCTCACAGCAAGGTCCAGGGAAAACTCCAAAAGTCAAAGTTGAAGTCAGGAAGAACCGGCAGAGAGAGATCAAACTTGGGCTTTAGCGTTGACTCCGGCGTAAAATCGAATGTTCTTATCCCTGATTGGACGAATAAACCCCTCTGGGAGAAGAAGTTCAAAGCATGGAAATCTTTACTACAAAAGAACTGCCCTGCCAAAGCAGGGATGAGAGGAAACTTCTGTTCCTGGGGCGGTCATGCCTGTTATTATAATGCGTGCCCGCGCAGAATCTTTGAAGAGGTCGCCGTGGTTGCTGATGCTATTCCCCAGCCTGTGCCCTCTCCCCAGTTCGAAAAGCAGTTTAAGGAGACCATGAAGAAAATGAACCAAATGGAAACGACTTTGGGGAATGCTATGAAAGAGATTGAAACTCTGAAAAAAGAGTTGGATAAACCAAGTTAATCTATTTAATTTTATACTTCTCTTTGAGTATCAGTCAGTTCTTTCCAGGTAGACTTCGTTGTTTATGACTTGTGCCTTAATGGGTAGACCGATTCTTTCAATCAATCGATTCAATCGTTGCCTGACAATTGCTGCATCCTCATCTTTACTCGGAGAAATAACTGAGAGTTGTTCACCGGATTCCATGAATTTATTGAGCACCTGTTCATATGGTGAAACCACTGTAAAGGAAGCTGGGATATTCACCTGCTCCTTCCCTCGGACTGTGAAGGAAGCCTTCATATCAGCGCTCTTCCGGCCCCTAGGGAGCCTTAGGGTGGCCAGGCGCTCTAAAAGTTCCATGTCCTCCCGCATCGCGGGGAAATCCAGTCTCTTCGCCCGAAGCCGGATCTGCCGGACCTGGGGGGACATGGCATTAGGCCTATCCCGTAAATAATCCTCAATAGCCACCCGCTGCTCCTCATTCAATATGAAACTCCGAACCATGGTCATTCACGTATAGCTGGCCGTCACGAACTTATAACCCTACCGACATCGTTTCCGTGGCTGTCACGAACTATCCCAAAGTCGTCCCGGAGGTCTTAAATTTAGTTAGCTCCTACCTCCATCGGGAGACATCAACCAAGCCTCCCATCCCGGGATGGATGCAACTGGACGGGCCGATGAAGCTATCCTCTTCGGCTGAGGCCCCAATCTTGCCCATGGGCAAGTTTTATAGACTTTCCTCTATAGTATTATGTGAAATGACTTTAATCGAGAATAATGTCCCACTGGTAACCTTTAAATCTCATACCATAGACGGCTATGAACTATCGGCTGATTCAATGAAAACACTGATCCGAGAAGCCAGTACAGGTTCTCTTCCCGTGGTCTTCAGAGTTGGAGCTATAGATTACCGGATAGGCACAATCAGCACAATCAGAATCGGACGCGATGAAGCCTTCGCAGATATTAGACTATCTCTGAAAGGCGAATTCGAGTTCAAACCTATCTATGACGATGAGAAAAAGGTAATTGGTGTTAAAGCCTCAAAATTTGTCTATAAGAAGGTACATTGATGACCCACCTCAAAGATCTTTTTTTTATCGATCTTACTGAGGAGGAATATCACAAGATCCTGCGCTATGTTGATACCTATCTTCCATGGGACTGGATGTTGAAACATGACTCAGGCGAGCTTGATATCCCTAAGAATAAGTTAAATCCAAATACTAAAGGCATCCTAGGAGAATGTGCCCTCGGAAAATACGAAGGGAAACCCGTAGAACAGATTCTAAAGGAAAGGCCTATCAGGGAAAGTGACACGGGATGGGATATCGTTATTGGAGATCTCAAATACGATATCAAAACCCTTCAGACAATAAGGCGTCCTGATCTACATTTCAGATATAATGTTCTGAAGTCTACAATGGATAAGCACAAAGCAAATGATGGATACATCTGGATCTCAATGGTCGTATATGTGGGCCGGACCGTGCCATTCTACTGGCTCGTCGCCGGATGGATGCTTAAAGATGAATTCCTCGAGAAAGCTATCTTCCATGAAGTAGGCGAACTATCTATGACCGGAAATCAATTCATCTACGAAGTTCCCACCTATGATATAGGGATCAAGGAGCTTCACCCCTTCAAGGCGATCCCCCGATGAGCACCCCCAAAATTTACGATAAAATATTCTCAGAAGTTCCGCATTATCAGGGCCCTCCAGAAGACTCGCCTTATTATATTCTTTGGCGAGATATCCTCGGGAAATTGATCAAGAGAAAACACCGAATTCTAGATGTAGGATGTGGCCCCGGACAGTTCGCTGAACTCTGCGTAGCTGCTGGCCATGAATATATAGGACTGGATTGGTCTTCCAAGGCGATAGAACTCGCGGAGAGAAGGAATCCCAATATCGCGTTCTATAATGTGGATATCGAAAAGAACCCCGAAATCCTCAAAACCTTCTCCTATGATCTTATCACCTTCATCGAGTTCATGGAGCATGTAGAATTAGACCGTGAGATCCTCAACTCCGTTCCTCCACACAAACAAGTAATTCTCAGTGTACCCAATTACCCGGCATTCACGCATTTTCGTAAATTCAGATCAGTTGAACATGCGGCACAGAGATACCGCCCATTCCTTAATCTAACAAATACAATGCTTTTTGTCGGGGTATCTTCCCGAGGGGAAAGGGATTTAATATTCGTGTTGAAAGGAACACGACGTTAGTGGAAGGGGAGGCCCGGGTCCTTGTCGAAGGTTCAAATCCTTCCCCATTCCACCATTCAAAAACAGGGGATAGCTGCCACATGAAAAAACGGAGATCTCTCCCGCCTACCGAAAGATTCATGCGGTAATCATGACTCTTGGAATGCCAACCAAGAAGGCGGTGATCCCTCAGCGAGAGGAACTACATCATTTGCATAAGGGAATCAGCCAGGCGGTATGTCTCTTTACGCGCCTGTTCGCCTCTATCTGCTCATCGGAATAACCACCGAATCTCAACATAGAGGCCATCTCCGTGTACCCGACTAAATATCGTCATACTATATCTGGCTTTCGCTTGAAGATGTATAGCGTGTTCCCAACCCAATGTGGCTGGGGTGATCCTGGAACTTTTCTGAGAGTTAGGAGTTCTTTTAATAGATGGCTGGGTTGTTCAATCAATTCTATGCTAACGAGCTCGAATCCCATTTCACTAAAGAGAGGCAAATATTTCCCCATTGGATGATACATCTGATATTTCCCATCAGTTATTTCAGGATGAAAAGGATTGGTACTCCAGGTATAGATAAAAATCCTCTTCGATGCATATCTGCAAAGATTATGCAAAATTTTCTTGACATTTCTGGGATCCATAATATGAAAAATTAACTCAAAACAGAACACATTTTCCCGTTTGAGTTCGGAAATAAAGACCTCAGCAGGTGCACATATAAACCTCCAATGGGGCCGACGATCCCTGTTCTCTTGGCAGATCTGTTTAGCGATATCTATTCCAATGTAATCCTGACAATCACGCTCGCCCCATCTTTTGAGATCCCCACATCCAACATCTATTATGTGATTGATTTCAGGGAGTTCGCTTTCGATGGCAAACCATAATAATCCAATTCTTTCAGAAACTTCACCAGGAGGTCTGCCGCTTGGGAGTCCTTGTGCATAGCGACTATCCCAGTATCCTTTTTCTTTCTCTATTGCAGTTATCTGACGTATTCTAAGATTATCTTTTTTCACATTCCCTATAAGAATATGATTTTGATATGAAACAAAATCAAAACCATCCTTCATATTTCGACGTAATTTAGCGAGATCGTGCCATGTAGTTATAACCCCTTTTCCTGTGAGGTAAGGTTTACTTATTTCCACATATTTATCCGAAGCCTTTTGTTTGAAATCGGCAATGGGCCAGATATCCCAGAAAATCCAATCGAACTTACCGTGATTTCTGATCTCAACCTCTGCATCACCTTGAACTACTCGCCAATTGAAATCGGGATAATATTCTGAAAACCACCAGCGGAGCCGAGGTTCTATTACTTTGATCACATATGGATTAATTTCGGCGACAATCACTTCTCGAGCTTTTCTTGCACGTGCGAGATACAGCAAAATTAAGCCTAATCCAAGGCCCCCGACGAATATCCGGGCATTATCAGGACAAACTGTAATGGCGTTTCTCATATCCATATGTTCCCCTCGATGTGTTGTCATCCATATTATTTGATCGAGAGCTAAGTAGGCGCAATGCCCATCCTCGGGATTAACGGGATCATCATCGATGTGAAGTATCAATTCCTTCTGGCCATGAACGGTCTTAGGATAATCCTCCGGTTTATACTTACCATATGTGAGCATCAGCAACTCTTCTTTCCCGTTAATTTTCATTTTTCATCCTCTTTGGTGAGAACTTTAAACCTAGCCCAATCATCTATCCGCCCTCTCATAAAGGGGATAGCGAACAGTTTCTCACCGAATTGAAGCGTCGGCATGAAACTGTTATGTCCCCATCCCGTCCCCCCGAAATTCTCTCCATGGTCGCTCGTAAAGATAAACTCGGTGGGTCTCCCCGTTCTAGAGAAGATGTTGATGAAATTGGGGAAAATATTATCTATGAATGTCGCGGCCCGAACCTGACGTTCATAGCCCTTTTCAGGCTTGCTGGGGATAATAAGGTGAACCTTCCCCTCTCCATCATGATAAGGGGAATGAGTATCAAGAAGCAGAATCACGGCGAAAATAGGTTGCTCCTTATTCAACTTCACGATAAGATCGAGATCTCTAATTATCTGCGGAGTGGCCACATCCATCTCTTGATACTCATCAGCCCCCCAATGATTGAAATATTTTTGATAGATACCGTCCAATTCCTGATTCATCCGTATCGGAATCGGATTGGCACTCATCCATATCGTAAAGTACCCCTGGCTTTTGAAATATTTAGGCATCCATCTCCGGAAGGGATAAAATATCGTTTGCTCCCCTTGAAGATGAGGTTTACCCCCGATGAAGAGCCCCTCACCTATCCCGATTGGAGGATAATTCATGAGATATCCATGCATCGCCGGACCGGTGCTATTCCCGATGGAATAGGCTTTTCGAGCTTTACCCAGCTTCAATATGTTAATCGGATTCGAGCTGATGAAGACATCCCATCTCAAGCTGTCCGCTATCACACAGCAGATATTCGGCTTTACAGCTTCAGATCCTTCAACCTCCTCAAAACTCACCATAATTAAATCCAGCAATATAGAACATTCTCTATAGAGTAAAAGACTTTTTAGGTCAAAGTGTGTAGTCGACTACACATGGAACTATTGGATAAAGTTTGGTTAGCAGCAGTCTTGGATTCAGAGACGAATATAACCTCCTGGGATCCTCCCCCTTCGATGAAGCGGAGAAGAAAAGTGATCCAAATCGCGAACAGTTCTCGTGAATTTATGGAGAGAGCGCGGGAGATAATCGGCTATGGAAATATAACCTGGCAGGATCCTAGAAATCCGAACTGGAAGAGAATGTATTACCTGAAAATCACCAAACGAGGTGTGGTCAATCGGGTGCTGGAGGCAGTGCTTCCTTATCTGATAGCCAAACGAACGGTGGCGCAAAAAGTTTTAATGCTACCTTAATTAAATGACTACACGGTAGGGCGGGGTTAATGCCTTAGCATGGTGGGGGCTACAAGTTCGCGAGCGGCCTTGATCATGTTTCTCATCCCCATTGTCCTACCATCTTCTACGGGATGATCGGCCATCTTCTGCAAGAACCAATCTGGCAGACATGGGGTCGCTCCTCATAGATCGCGCATCGCTTATCTTCGGTCAGATGGATACAAGGTGTAGGATTATAGAGAACCACCTTCTCGCGCACGTTAAGAACCCAATAACCCCATCGTCGACCGGTACGTACAATGAATTCCATGTGTTCTGGAGGAATGTTCCCTATAAAACTAAAATTAGGCATCTGAACTCTAATCTGCCCCTTTTCCTCCATTAAATACCATGAACCATGGGGATGCTTCACTCGTTTTTGAAGTTCTTTCGCTAAATCCTTGTCTAGATTAAGGATGATAAAATTCCATGTACAGCAGTCGCCACAACCCTTGCATTCAAAACGGGTTCCTGGCGGCCATTTAGTCCGGCTTACGAATCTCCGCTGTCGAATCAGGAACTCCTTTACGGTTTCACACATCCGAGGATTGCCCGGGAGGCGGTCGAGGTCGAACTCCTCTCCGCCTCCAGGCCAGTCAGACATGCATCTTCCTCTGGAATTCGGCGTACTTTTCTGCACTTACAACGTTGACCTCGACGGGGAAACCATGTGTTGGATCCTTTAGATTTCCCACTAAAACTCCGTGCTGGAGGCTGTCTATCTGCTCATCCGTTAAATGGATGGGGATAATATCAATGCCCCGTGGTAGAAGATAATCGTATTTACTCTTCTTCCAACCTTTCCCCACAATGACGGCGACGGTATCTTCCGGAAACACAACATTATGATAATGCTTCATGACTTCTTTTCCCTGCTTCATGGCTTCCCGTTCTTCCTCCGTGAGAGGGAACCATATCTTGGCCACTTCACTCCTCCCTAGGGCATATCCAGAGCTCGTCAAACGGCTTGACTGAGGGGGTCTCCTGTCTTATCCGGTTCTCGGGGAAGACGGCGTCGTCGTAGCAGACGAGGATCAGGGCGTAGGCCCATCTCCCGATTCTTTCGTTTATGAGTCTACGATAACCCTCAATTTTAATGACATTACTGAAGATGTTCCTAGGATCAGTTTCAGCTTCTATGAGCCATGCCCTAGAATCATGGATGTTCTTCCATTCCTGTTCCACACTGTAATCTCTTTCTTTCATTCTCTTGAACCGGACGACTATATCCGGTCTGAAGATAAAATGGGCTCGAGTATGCCCCACACGTCCAAGCTCGGTGTCGATGCGAATATCCAGCCGGACATCATCGGATTCGAAATCCATATCGATAGCCGTCAACTCATCATATCCATCGATAATCTTCTTGGCTGCCCACCTGACGAGCGCCGTATGCTTAGGGCCCCCACCGGCGCCCAGGGCTCGTGTCACTATGGCAACTCCGGGAATGGCGGCAGAGGCAGCTTTCCATCCGGGTTCTGCCTCTCAGCCCAGGGCATGGGGTTCATCTCGTCGAAGAGGAGGGTAAACCGCTTGTATTGGTCTAGGGGTGCCTTCTGGGACATCGTGTCCATAGATGCTGGGATAGTGTCCGGGGCAGCCTGGATGTAATAGTAGATGGCTTCGTCCTTGCAGATGTCCACGGCGTAGGGGAGGATGGGGCGTCGATCCTGCTGAACTGGGAAGCTGTGGACTAGCGGCAGTTCATCTGGAGGGAAAGCGCTGACGCCTTCGGTGGCTTCCCTGATGTAGATCGTCTTATTCATCATATCATAATGCACGAGGAGCATTGCATTGGGGTCTATGGGATGATAGAGGCTCATATAATATACCTCCCTCTTATGATGCATGATTCGTCCCTCTCCGATCTTGAAGCAGAATTGTTCGAGTGTCTTGAATGCTTCATCATCCGGATGTATTTCCTCAAACATATGATTACCTCAGGAGAAAGATATCGACCATTGTTACTGGGGGAGGATGTAATTGAAACCTGAGGCCCCTTACTTTACATGCTCCTCTCATTATGGCTATTTCCCAGTCTTCGTATTCCCTGTCCTGGGGAGGAGAATAAATCGTGTGGACGTCGTCCATCGTTTCAGGAACCCAATTTTTAGCGTAGAAATGAGGCTTCAATTCGACCCGTATGGGTAATAGCCCAACTTCAGGAACAGATTCGAATTTGTATTGCACCATCTCCAGTGCTTTAGGTGGTTTGATGAGATATACGAATAGAGGTTGACCCTTCATTCATTCACCCTCCACCGTCGGGAATAGGACCTCGTTCTTGCTGAGGTAGTCCTTGAGCTTCGACCACACTTCTTCGCTGATTTTCCCCTCCAGCGGCTCAACGACTTTCCTGAACCACTTGCTCTGATTCTCGATAACGGATCTGACCTCCTGGAGCTTGTACGTCCAGTACATCTTCGTGTACCCGGAGGTTGTCTCGATGTTCCTCATCACCGTGTCATGATAGTTTTTAGCTGAGTGTCTTTCATTCCACAACTTCTGGTACAGTGTGATGAACTCCATACCGAGGAGCTCCTCGAGCTGGGTCATCTCCTCATCGGAAAATATTACAGACATTTCATAGCCTCCATAGCCTCCGAATAATCTTGCTAAGTCGTAGGTTCACCACAGTCGAGATCAGCAAGATGATGATACACAGGAGAATTAGGTTCTGATTACGAGTCATCCATTTTCCTCCTCGGATGTTGCGTCTGATTCACAGTGAAAGCATTTTGAGGGTGGTCTGATGCATCCGTATTCAGTTCCACAGAGTTTGCATTTCCATCCTGGAACGTATCTCTTTCTCCCTGTGAGAAAATCAGTCATGGGGACCTTGACGCCTATCCAGGTCGATGTAACCGTACTGTTCATCTCGTATCACTTCTTCCTGGGAAATGCCCAGATATCGTCGAAAATCTTGGGGTTATCTACCTGCGTCCCCTCGAAGACGCTCAGGATGAGCCTGAGATTATTATTCTGCTGCTTGATGAGCTTGTAAGCCGTCAGCTTCGGACCATCCCTGAGAAGGTTGCTGCGGGGGTGGATCTCGCATTCAATGATGTAGATCATTTGTCCATAGGCAGTCCTGACGGCCTTGAAGTATTCAGCCATGTCCCCTTCCTCCTTGAACCTCTCTATCATGGGGAGCATGTGCTCGAACAAGGGCTCCGCCCCGAAGTGTGCTTTAGCCTTAGGGTCATAGACAACGGCGCAAGCGATATCGGCATACATCCTGACCTCGGCCTGCGCTACCCTGCGGACTCCGAACATACCCCCCTCGATATCCGTCCTGGTCTTGATATCAAGAGGCAGCTCTCTGATGAGTACAATGTTGAGCCATCGATCGCCTATAATCTCATTAAGCAACTTCATCGAGCTGTACCGTATAAGATTCTGATGTCCAGAACTACCCTTACGCCCGCTCATCTTTCCCCTCCTTCCAAAGTCTATGGATAAAATCGTCTTCGACCGGAGCAGGGGTTGAGACCATGAATGTACCCTTCGACAACCTCAGCTTATGTTCCGGGCATACGCTTCCGAATGTCAGAATCTTCATCAACACCATCCTGTACAGCCTCCTCCACCCAAAGCCCACGTAGAAGTGGCCGGCGAGCCTGCCGCAATGACAGAAATAGTCCTCCCACCCATCCTCTCTACTCATCACTTTTCATTTTTCTCCTTTTTTTCTTTCTTTAGTTTTTTGATGATTTTTTTTGCTTCTTGAGCTGCCTCTATATAGTCGGTTATGTGAACCTCATTACACTCAAAATCTATGTGAACACGTCCAGGTCTTAAACGTAAGAGCCTTCTTACCTGATCCGGGCGATTAGTACACATTATTACGATCCATCTTTTTTGTTTCATATAGATGCCATCTAAGAATGCCATTATAGAAGCCGTGCTAAATTTTAGGGGTATAGCGGCGTGACTTTTATCGATACTTGCCCGTAATAACTGTTCTAGGGTTAAATCAATGTCATCAAATAAAATAACCGAGTCATCAGGAATTCTTTGAAGTGCCTTTACAAAGTCAGTAATATCCCACCAAGCACTAATAGCGAGAATATAAATTGGCATGTTTAGTTTCTGTGCTATTGCTCTTGCAAGAGTTGTTTTTCCTGTACCTATTGAACCATGTAGAAAAATATTTAATCTCGTCTTTCTTTCATCATCAAGTTTATCCTCTATTACTTTAGGAATATCTAGAAATTGCTCATCAATTTCTCCAACAAAATAAATCGAACTACTATTAACGATAAAAATTTTGTTTGTTCTTTCTGAGGACTTCTCGATCATTGAACTCTCAATAATTTCAAGAAGTTTTTTTCTATAGATCCTTAGAGATGAAAGTGAATAGGCAAGATTTCCTGTACTACTATCACCAAAAAAACTAAACGAAGATGAGTTCTCCTCACTCTTAGTGATATTATATGATAGAACCCAAGACTTATTTATTAACATTCCAGAATCTTGATTAGGGTTTAATATATCTACCTTATCTTCGCGAAGCTTGATGTTTCTTCCCCCTTTATTCATGTTGTTTCTAATAAGAACGTACATAACATCAAGAGGAACACGAACTGACCAAAATGCCCAACGCCAGATCTTACTGAAATATCCAAGGATTGTTCCTGAGACTATAGCAATTATCGCTGCTAAGTTTAAATCCATTCTCCTTTCTCACTTTCCTTTGTAGGATCGCTCAAGGAAGTATCACCTGATAATCATAACCTCTTCGTCTTGCTATCCATTCTCTCATATACTTTGCGTGTTCTGTAACATCGTCTCCCTTGAAAGCATGATAATGATTATGACAACCATAATGTGCCGCCTTCTTATTCTCTTCATTCCAATTATCATGATTCCCATCCAGACTATGTAAACAGAAACTTTTAGGATTTCGACCTTTTAACTCAGTTATTTCCTTCTCGCAAAAATAACAAAATATCGGGCTCTCATGTTGTCCGATCCATCTTTTATTTTTGATTTGATCTCCTGATCCCCCCATTTCCTTTGCTCTCTTCCTTCTATAAGCATTAGAACAATCCTTACAGATATTCCGATATCCATATTTCGACAATTTATTACGATAGAATAATTCATCAACGGTTTTAGCAGTACCTTCTATACCACAAATTCTGCAAATTCTAAGCACAGACATCTATGGGGGCACTTCCGCCAGCTTCCAGGTGTTCTTTCCTTCCTCTATGATGAGTTTGTTTCTCCTCAGCTTGTTGAAGGCTCCGTTGAAGTAGCCTCCCGTGGTAGTGAGGCCGCACCCGGTGGCGATCTCAGCCTTCGTCATCTTCATCGGGAATCTGCTGGCCATGAATATGAGGATCTTCTTCTCGGCGGGACCTAGCTTCAGCAGCCAGATGTCTATCCACGCGATCCCTGTATCCCCGGGACTCGATACTCGTCGTGACGCCTTGGGTATTTTTTTGAGATCTTCTATCTGCTTCTCCATCGCCTTGAATTGTTCCTCCGTTATATCGGGTATCTCTATGTAAGGGCTGATGATCCTGGCGAGGAGGATCTGGAAGGCCTTGAACTGGGATAGTTCCTCTCCCTGTCTTTCGATAGTCTGCATTAAATGGTCCCTATCTTTCTGCAGTTCAAGGAGTTCTTTTCTCTGTGTTATGATCGTCTTATGTGCTTCCCGTGTCTTTTCTTCGAATTGTTTATTTCTGGCGACGATTCCCTCAGTCTTCAGCGTCAATTCGTTGACTTCATCCTGCAAGAATTGACATCTTACCTCCAATCCGTCTACAGTTCTCCGGAGTTCAACCACCTCTTCAGGATCTATATCTTCTGGGGGAGCATGTGTTCGAATTAACTGTACCTTTCCTGGATCTTCGGAAACGGGCTCATCATCCATGAAGACGAATTTATCACCGCCCTCTTGCCTAAGCATTTCCCTCACAGTCTTGACGGGGATCTTACCCATGGCCACGTCTCTTCCTATCTCCGGATCTATTCCGGCAGGAAGGACGTAAACGTGATAGATCTTCTGGTGTAAAGATGCTATGAAGTGTCCGAGCTTCAAACTCATTATATCTTCCTCTGTAATCTTTTTCCGGCCTATGTTCTCCCTGACATTCTTGACTTCATTTCTCTCCTGCTGATATCCCATAATCCAGTTACTACATTGTTTAAGCAACGCCTTATCCGTGCTGGTCGTATCCTGAGTATCTATCCACATGAAATTCCCTATACCGGCCCCCTCCTTGATCAACCGGAGAGCCGTGCCCTTCACCGGCGTTTTCAGCCCCTGGGGGATGAATTTATGAGCCTCCGGGATGACGATGACCACGTTCTCCATCTTCTCGTAAACGTAGGAAAGGACGCTCTCAATGACGAGCTGCTGCATCTCCTCCTCCATTCCGATGAGGTTCAGGACATTGAATCCCTTGCGGAGGTTCAATTTAGTGGCGAACTTGTACTTCTTAATTTGCGGAAGGATGATCTCGAAATAGGCGGCGAGGTTGGTGTAGATGCTCTGATCCAAGCCCCTCGAGGCGATCTTCTGAGCCGCCTTGAAATTGTTGTAGACATCCTCAAGGTTTTTGGCAGGAGGAACTTTCCATCGTGCACTGCCGTTGCAGCAGTTTATGATGAAGCTCCTCTCTATCTTCATTTTCTCACCCATGGTCGCCTCGAGGATGGCTTCAACGTACTGCCAGTCGATAAGTTCTCCTCGTTTTTGCTCCTTGAAGTATGGCCTGATTTCCCTCTGATTGCGGAATCCAGATTCCCCTCGCTTGGTGAGGAAGGCCACCGCCGTTATCTTACCCCTCGTGACGAGGGCTTCGAGGCAGGTCGTCTTGCCCGAGAGTTGTGTCATCCCCGTGACGACGGTCTGACCATCCTCCAGGTAGACCTCTACCCCGGTTCCGACTTCATATCCAAGCAGGATCTTCATTCTATTCCGCTCCTCACAATGCCCTGTTCAGCCTCTTCTAAAAGATCGATAAGCTCCTGGATGGCTGTGATGCTCACCTCGACCATCATGCAACGCTCATCGTTGACATATCGCGCGCGAGCAGGTTGACCCTTCCAACTCTCCAACGACTTGCGTACATAGCTGATGTGTGGATGTGGTTTCATCATCTCACCTCGATTCTCCAGTGAGCCTCTGAATCGCCTTTCCCTTCGGATTTCCAGCAATCCGGCCCGAAGGCAGCTCTGAGAGCGCGGTTAATAGGGGCCCAATCATCTTTCAAGAATCTATGTGGACGCACAAATATCATGTCTGGCTGCTCCTCTTTGACAGTCACAAAATCTATCCATTCAGGTGTGTCCTGAGCTATGACGCCGATGACTCTGAGCTCTTTAGGCGTGCGATTTTTAAGGATTCCAAGATTGTCTTGGGGGGGGATAGGCTGTTCTTCCGTAACGCTCGGCACCGGGGCTGGTTCCTGACCCATACCGAAATTAAGAGTTATCTGGGGCTCCAGGATCTTCTCCATGAGGTTCGGTGGAAGATTCTCGACATAAACGTGCAACTGATTTGGGGAAACTACTATGAGCAGAGATTCAATTAGATGCTGCTCGACGGGATACCATTCAAAGTGTTCTAACACCTCCTTCTCAGCCAGCTCCGTGAGGCGCCTCTTTTTCTCCATTAGCTGCTGGCGCTTTTCGGAATCAAGATTCTCAGCTGCCGTGAAATCCGAGTATCCGATAAGCTCCTCGTTCAGGTGATCCAGTTCTTTCTGCTGGGCTTTAGTCAACCCCGGGATCCGGCGCTCTCCATACTCGACGATAAAGTTATTGGACGTGAGATCTAAAACGATTCGAACTAATTTACTCGGCATTATTTTCCCTCCGTTCAATCCCATACATCCACTCCAAATTTACCACCGCATTTTTTACAGGTCCAACGTCCATAATCATCAGCTTCTTTTGTCTGTTCCCATTCACAGTCGCAATCTAGGTCGGGTTCCCTGTGCCAGCCGAATGTCAAGGGACAGTAGATGTCTGCGTTGATCTTGAAGTTCTTCAGCAGATCAAGTATGCCCATCAGGAAACCCCCTCGGCGAGCATCGTCGTCCTGATGTAGTCATAAGGCGTCTCCTCAATCGGCTCCGGATACCACTGATGATGCGGGTCCAGGTTCGGCTTGATGAAGACGGGGATATTCTGCTCCCGGGCCTTCGCTATGAGGGCGTCGACCCACCTCTTCTCAGGCTTGAACTCAGGAGTACGCCCCTGTCTGGTTCTCTTCCCTATGATAATCCAGCCGATGCCCGTGAGATCCACAAGGTCACTGACGTCCTCGAGGAGAGGCTCGAAGCAGACGAGGCGAATGAATGCCTCACTCTTGATGAGCTCATCTATCCCCCAGACTTGCTCTCGCTTTGTGACGCTGATTCCAACTATGATGTTCTTCGGGATCTCGGAGACTTCCGCGGGCCCAACCCAGAGATCGTTTTCTATTTTCCAAAGATCCCTGTACTGCTTCGTGAGGGTGACGAAGATGTGCCTAGGGCAATCCTTCATTACCTTAAGGGCTTTCTGTCTCCATTCACGCTTGGCCATCATCCAGTCCCCCATCGAGACATTAAAGAAAACTCGCGGAGCTTTTCTCTTAAACGGCAGATCCAACTTATCCGGATGGAAAACCACCTTGAAGGGATCATCTTCTGGATATCCGAATCTGCCCTTCAACCGTTTCTCGGCGATGAATTTGGCATAGCATCCCTCACAGTGAACCCCCTCTATGCCGTCACAGCCCGAGGTCCAGTTATAGGATTCCTGGCTCCACTCTATATTCCGTTTCGCACCTTTCATTCCCATCATTCCAACTCAGTTTGACGAGGACCTACTCCTCCGTTGAACACTTGCACCGGAACCCAGGCCTTCCTAGCCTTGGCCACCATGTCCTTCGTCCCCACACTGTTGACGATATCTTCATGAAAGGCCGCCACCCTGTCGACGCCAAATTCCAGCATCTCCTGGTTCCTGATAGGCCCTGCTGCATCCCCGTACTTATCCCAATCAGCCTTGAATCCGATGACGGTGTGTCCGCGTTCTCTGGCTATCCGGTCCGCTATAGTGTCGGCTCCCGGAGCCTCTCCGTGCATAATCACAGCGTTTGACGGTAGGGTCTTAATGTATGTCTCGATGCGGAACTCTGGGAGTACGTCCTCCTCTTTCCAGTTTCGACTGCCGCAGATGAGAACCCTCATTATTTTCCCCTCCTGAGGATAAGCGGTATGATCTCATCCTTAATGTAATCCACGAACTGGCTGCTATCCACGGCGCTGAAGACCACCACCGACCCATCCCGGACGAGGCCCACCGTATAGCCAGTCTTCTTCGTCTTGGCCACGATATACCAGGGATCCCCGACGGCTGTGAATTCGCCGTAGAAGTTGGTCTGCACAACGTTCTCACCGTAGAGCGTGGCCTTGTCCACATTGGGCACCTCGATGTTGTCGAAAAGCAGGATCTTCGTCCCGTCCGAATTCTTGTAGAATCCCTCGAGGACCCTCGGGTTGATCATGCTCTCGACGACGGTGCCCATCTCACCGTGGAGGATGATGCTGATCTTATTGGCGACGCTGTTCGCAACGCTTTTCTTGGCCATGATTATGAGGAAGATCTGATCCTCCTGCTCGGTGAAGGCGAAGGGCGCCGACTCGGTGACGGGGATATACTGGACGACACCCCGGTGGACGGGGGTTATGACGTAGTCGTACTGGTAGAGCCCGGTGAGATCCTCGCTGAGATAGAGGTTCTGTATGTCGGCGAGCAGATCGTAGGTTATTCTTTCCTCGAACTGCAAGTGCTCCGTCTGACTCCATCCCTCGATGTAATCTTTGATCTCCTTGACTTCCAGAGGCCCTCTGTAGATGAAGACCTTTCCCGATTTCGGCATCAGAGAACCTCCATCTGGGGGAGTTTTTTGTACTCGAGGAGCGGGATTTGCATCTTCTCGACGGTCAGCTCCTCCGGTTTCAGTATGTAGATGGTGTTGCATTTGTCGCACCATCTCAGATATGTGGGCGTCAGCATGCCAGCGGAATTCGTCTGCCCTTTTCCTAGGGCATATAACTCACGTAGCTGATTTTTGTCTTTCTTACACACGCTCATAGTTCTTCCAACTTCCGATGAGGATTTTCCTCCATCAACTTCACCCATTTGACATGACCCCGCTCAGCAGAATCTTGATTATCATATCGCTCAACGACAACCCATTTGTACTCATAACCAAAGGCGGGAAATGTATTAGGTCCATTCTCGGGACGATTGGTTGCTGTCTCCCAGCCCTCAAGGCCTTCGATTGTCGAAACGGTCCAGTTTCCTCGCTTGTACTTCCAGGTGCTCTTCAGGGTATTCCTCATAACTTGAATTCCTCCAGTACAGATTGTCTTAGTTCCTCTCCGCTCTTTTGGAACATCTTCCTCATAAACCGGATCAGCCGGCTCCTCCATGTTTCAATGCTGGCTGCTGGCCCGATGTTCTTCTCGACGAAATCGATGAGCTCGGTAGGATACCACTCGGCAAGCTTCGCGTACAGCCGCACTCTCTCATCGCTTCGCGGCGGCATCTGAAACTTCTTTTGAATCTGCTGCCAAGGCAACGTCTTAGCTTTGAATCCCTTCACCATTTCCGCCGCATTACCCGGTGTGAAGCCTGCCGACTCCTGGAGCATATAGATCAAGAACTCCGAATCCTGATGTGGCCATTTCTCGAAGATCTCACGTGTCGACATAGTGGCCTGTGCTTGGCGCATAAGCTCTCCCGACGTCAGCGGCGCTCCCCGCAATCTTGACTGGTCGAGAATTCTCTTCTGATCCTCAGGGCTATACTTTCGAAGTTCTCTGAGTGCTCTCTCCGTCTTAGGCAGATGCTCGCGATCCTCCTCCGGAGTGCCTGTATACTGCTCCGCTACGGCGATATGTCTGGATATCCAGGATTCGCTGTGCCCCAGCTTTTTGCCTAGATCTACCTGCGTCAGCATCGAATAGTCTTTAAGTATCTTCACCACCCAGAGCCCGAGTTCAACCGAGGACATTTCTTTACGCTGATCGTTCAGTATGAAGGCCATGATGTTGGCCTCGAGATCCTCCATCTCCCTGATGTCGCAGGGGAACATGGCGACTCCGGCTATCTTCCCCAGCCGGAAGCGTCGACGTCCATCCCAGATCTCGTACATTCCCGGTTGGTTGGGGTGCGGTCTTACAAGAAGATCTACGCGGATGCCGTGTTCCTTGATGGAGGATATGAGTTCCTCGTCGCTCACGGCGTCATGGGATAGGCGGATATCCTTGGCGAGCACCAGATCCTCATGGGATATCAGTTGCTTCACCGTTCTCTTTCCTCCTTCGTAGATTCAAGCGTGTGATCCATATCCAAGTGTCTGATTGCCTTGCACCCCAGAATTTCCTCCAGTCCTTCGAATCCTGGAAAGTTGTATCCTTTCTCAGATTCGAACCAAGCCTCAATCGCCTTGAGCTTCTTGGACATATTCTCAGCGTCGATCTTGAAACCTTTTAATCCATCTATGCAGCTCATGTATGCCTTCTCCTGTTCCAACCAGTTTCTTTCAGTCTCTTTGTGATCCGCGATATTTTGATGAAGATTACCGATGTAGAGGCTTAGTTCATTGTGGAACTCATCCATGTCAGAAGAGATATAGAGGCCAAATGTTTTTGTCATGATTCTTTCTGATTTCAGCTCTCCATATTCCCATCGTTTTGGTTTCTCGCCCCAGGTCTCCAATGCTTTTGGACAGGAAATGTCGGGCCAATACCATCCAGGGCAGTCGTCCCGGCTCGTGAATTCACATGGCTCACAGATTTTTGCACGTCGATCATGCATCTGTTTGAGGCCATCGGAATACGATCGGGCGAAATCACTCATCATGAACCCTCCTGGTCTCCTTCATGCACCCGCTCGCTCTGCCCAGGGATCCCAATGAAATCACATCCATGGCCGTAATCTTCTTTGCTACAGGAAACCAGAAACACCCTGACCCCACCCTCCGGCAGCCGTCCGCAGTCTTCGCAGAGGTACATGTGATAATAACCGCCATGTCCGTCCATATCCCCGCCGCACCAGGCCACGTCGGTGGACCCGCACCGCGGGCATGTGCTCGGATCGTCGGTCTTCACTATTTGTTCATACTTTTCGGCGCGCATGCGTATCGGGTCCTCGACCCGCCGACGTTTGCGAAACGTCTCAACGATAATTCCCCTTACAAAGTGCAATAGCTTATTCTTCATCATGAACCCTTCTTTTCCATGAAACGTTTGACGGTATATATGTGGAAGATTCTAAGAAAGCCCTCTATAGTTGTCTCCGCCGGTTCGAGGAGATCAGAGAGCGTCCGGTTGTGACCGCAGAAAATACCGTATTTCCCCCCTTTAGGCGCATCAGGGTCCCGCAGCACCTGTGTGGTAATCAGATCTCTGAGAAGCTTCTTGATGTCTATCTTGCTGTAGTCGAGGGAGTCAAGGTATTCGTTGAGGAACTGCTGCTGGGCGTCGGTGAGCTCGGGTGCGGTGATCGAATCCTCGAAGGTTTCATCCATCATGAAGCCTCCTTCAGAATCTCCTTTTCTATTTCATAGATACTAATCTGCCCATCCTCGAGGCCATAGTAGAAATCTGCCATATCCTCAGAGTAGCCGGCTTCCACCGCCTTAGCGATGGCATTATGCTTATCTCCGGCTTCAACAATCCAGACATGGCCCCCATCCCGCTCATTGTCCACAAAAACGAATTTCATCATGAATCCTCCTTCATCATCCTAAGTTCTCCCTGAGCCGTCTTTTCAGCTCCTCGAGCTCCTCTTCAGTCGTCGGTTTACTATGCTTAGGGTTGCACCACCAATCGAAATACTTCTTTGTTCTCGGTAGCTCCAGGAATTCATCGATGTTGGCTGCCTTGTAAGTCATACCGCTCAACATGATAATCTTGAAGTCAACGTCTGTCTCCCACTGAGGAAGCGAAAACCTGTACTTAATCATCTTCGCAGCGAACTCTATGAACTCTCTCGAGGAAGGGTCGATAGGACCTTCAGGGGACCAATATTCTACGGGGGCAGCTAGTCGATATTCGACTGTTAGATAATCCATTTTGTCTCTACAGCCCTTATGAGCGAGGCCTCGGATATCTAGGGTTTCAGGATCGATGATCCAGTATGGCTTTGTACTTCTGTGCATCTCTCTGCCGCAGAGGACGCACTCGTTAGACATCATGAACCCTCCTCCATGTTCCTGCGCATCAACTCCTCAAAGGCGGCCCACGCCTCCTCATCGGTCCCGCGTGCTATCTGAAGCCTCAACGATCCCCTGCTTCGCTGCATTATGCACTTTTCAGCCATCATGAAGTCTCCTTAAATACTCCAAATAGCCTCTCGAACTTCCGTTTTCCTGAATATACTTCCCCAAAACAATAGATTCAGCAATAAGTTCGGCTCGAGTTTTCGGCGGTTTTTTTCGCGGAGCGTGTCCTCGAACATGTCTACGTTTTTTACCTTCATGGCCAAGTGACCTAAGCCACGATTCTCCACACCCACAGGCGCAGTAGACGACTTCAAATCCTTGTGATGGAACCTGCTTCGAAATCCGATCCAGATATTCCGGTGTAAAAATATCTTCATCGGATAAACCTTGATCCCCCTTCCATTCCTCGAGGGTCATTTTTCATTCCCTTCGCTTTGGCCTTCGTCGATATGCTGTGATAAATGATTCACCTACCTCAATTTTCTCCAACCAGTGTCCAGATTGAAGGCCCAGAACTAAAAAGATAATCTCAAGATTCCTGAGGCAAGTCTCTCTATCAACCCCCGCCTTATCCGCGATGTTGTTTACAGTCTCGTATTTCCTCGCGGGGAGCGCTTTATAGATGCTTTCGATAATTTCAGCCTGAGTTCGTCGAATTTTCTGATTTTGCTCCATGCGTTTTCACTGTTAGTTAAATTCCAGATAGTAATAAATGAATTGTTGTCACCAACATAACATTAAAACCCCCTGAAAACACCTCATAAAATAAAATTATCGATAAAGATGTTTGATCTCAAATGGACTACTCTTCCTCAATAGGGGGTGTTTTCTCTTGTTTTTGGGTTTGTTTCGTGGAATTAAAGATTTTTAGGGTTTGGCGGAGGTTGTCGCATGTTTCCTGGTTGAGTCGGGCATGGCAGTTGTAGCATGCTTGGGGTGGTTTTCCCTTGCTGCAGGGGGGTTTCTCATCAAGTTTGGTCTGTTTGTAGTCTTCGCAGGTTGGGAGTCTGCCTCGTTTTTTGACCTTCCAGGTTTTCTCTGTTAATCCGCAGTTATTGCAGGTGGAATAGCTCTTGAGGGGCGTGTTTTCATCCCAGCTATGCGGCATTTTAGGCCTCTACAGTGATTAACTTCTTCGCGAACCATCCAACTCCGCGCAGGACGTGAGCCTGAATACGTCCATTGACACGGCCAAACAAAAACACGGGAATGACGAATAGAAACCCCAGCCTCGTCATGACCTGGACTATGGCGCGAACTCGATTAAGGCCCCGAATTCGAACTACCATTTCTATTGTATGCGGCATAGAACTCACGTCTACTGGTTGTCGAGGTCTTCGATGATCCCTCTCAGGCTTTCAATAAGCTTTCGAGTATTTTTCAGCTTGGGGAGGCCAATGAGAAGCTGGACGATCTTCCCCTCGAGTTCGGACTGCACCCGAGTTGATGGATTGAGTACTAGAACCGAATCCGGCTCGAAGGTAGCCAGCATAGTATCCCCCTTCCGAATGTTGTGGCCATTCTCGTTACGCCACTCCTTTGGCAGGGTAATGTAAAACTGAGCTCCCTGAACCTTCCGTCTGGTCTCCATTATAGAGGATACTATAGACAGAATATATATAAAATCTCCTCCAACCTAAGAGTGGGAAATGACATGAAAAGAGTTAAAACTTATTTGGAAGATGAGGAATTCTTCGATCTTGAAGAGGGTGCCTGTAACTGTGGAATAAAACTGCAGGATCTTGAAATCACGGATTTCACCTATGTTCAAATCAATGGCTTGGGAGTTCCGGCTTGCAGAAAGTGTCATATGTTGATGATCCCCAAAGAACAGCTGGCAACTCTCTTAGGTCTCATAGTGGCCAACGCAGAGACAAGATTCCCGTCCATGGGGAACATATAAAATATCTTCCTTCCTAAGAGGATGTGAGAACACCTTGGATGAGCCCTCTGAGCAGGACTTAATGAAATCTGAACTGGATGCTGAAGATCGGGCCTTAATACGTTTTGAACCTTCTAAGCTGCCGAAAGACATCAAGCGGGAAGCTCGAGAGGAATGGCACTACATGCTGTACCTTCATGGCAAACTCTATCGGGAAATAGAGGAGATCACCGGCTTCGAGAGAACCACCATCTGGAAAGATATAAAGCGCGTAATAGCCCGCCTAGGCGCCACGCCAAGGGATATGGAAGACATCCGCCAGCTGGCTTTAAGCTCGCTGAGGATCACACGCTCCGAGGTCATGAACGCGGCCCGCAAGGCCCAAGTCCAAATAGGTGGAAAAGCGGTACCCTGGGGGAGTGTGGCGAAACTCTATGAGGCGGCTGCCGGCATCGATAAAATAATTCTCCAGAGATATACTCAGCTTGGCGTTCCTCTAGGAGGATCCCGACCGGATATAGAGAAATCTAAAATCATCATCGATTATATGATAAGCAAATATGGGGCTGAGTCCTTGGATGGCTTTGAAGCCTACTATACTAGGCATCTGACCTTGAAGAAGGCGATCTCCGTCGATGTTGAGGTTGAAGAGAAAAACTAATGTTAGCGCAAGAGACTTTTAACCTCTGGGTCGGGAGTTCGAATCCTCCCGAGCCCACCATGAACCAAAAACCAGAAAGGATTTTAAACCTCTAGAGGAACGTCTATACGGTGAGAATCATAGAGCGTCTTATGGAGATTCAAAAAAGAACTGAGGGATCGATAACAACTAATCCAAGTGTATGCCCGAGATGCGGGTCCACCAACGTAGGTTGGGTCGGAGGCGACATGAGCGGCCTGGGAGACTACTACGATATGTACTCATGCAAGGACTGTGATCGCCGTCCAAATGAGGTTAGAGTGTTTCTCGTCCCTGTAAGCAAAGAGGACTATGGGACTCATCCATCGAACAGGCACCTCTCCCTTGAGGAGAGGATCCCGAAATGTCCCATTCATAAGATCAGAATGTCTCCGGTAGCCTGGGAGATTAATCGTGAAGGAGAGACAACCAGTACGGATTATCTTTGCGACAAATGCGGTAAGGAGAGAAAGCCTAGAAAGCCAGGTGACCCCCCCCCACACCGTCCATCTCACTTCAGGTCCAATAATCCCTATTACCGGCCGGGTGTTATCGGGGCCAATGGTGAGAGAGTGCCCTATTAACTGGCCTGATCAATCTTAAAATTTCCGTGTCCACATAGAAAATGGCGTCGCTATCTCACCGGGTAGGCTTTTGAGTTCGGTTCCATATTTCTCATAATAGTTCCAAAAGTCCATAGAAGAAATCCAGTAGCAGGTTCCGTCGGGGAATATGGTTGCGATCCTTATGCCTTCCATGGCGCTCCAGTGGACGAGCTTCATGTTGGCGATGACGCCGTGGCCTTTCTCGGGGACGTTGGGGAAGTGCCTGGAGAAGAAGCGGTACCGCTCACGCTTGTAGAGGACGAGGTATTTCATCCCGGCTGGGGCCACGAAGATCCCGCCAACCCGGGCGCCGGCGAGCTGAACGTCGTTTACTTTCCTTGAGCCGGGGACGTGGGCTCTGAAGACTTTGAAGGCGTGGCTTAGATTCCATACTTCGGGCTCTCCTGGCTTCCGCTGCCTTTTCGGAGCTATGTGATGTCGAAGGTCGACGTCTTCCCCTTTTGAGGGAGGGAGCTCCTCTGCGAATTGAAAGCCCGTCATATCCCCCTGCTGGGTAGATACTGAGCCTGGCAGCTTCTTCTGGGCCACTTTAACCGTTATAGAAAGTCTGGGCACTTGGTTATATAGCTGTTGACTGCATGATGTAAAGCCAGAAAAATGAAATGATATTTCAATCGATTCGAAATCGCTTCGATTCTCGATGCATGAAATTATAAGACTGTTTAGATTATGATACTTAGATGTGGGATATCTGGTTTGACGACGGTGATCTCAGCATCTATGAGATCGGCTTCCCTTTACTCAAGAGACATGGAATGACGGCCACAGTGGCCATCATCACAGATTACATAGGTAAAAATTTCCCTCTCTACCGGCGCCAGCCTTGCCCCTTCGTGAATATAGAGCAGCTTAAAGAACTCCTCGAGGAGGGATGGGAGATCGCGAGTCACAGTGTCACTCATAAATCCTTTCTCGAACTTAGCCTCGATGAAGCTCTAACGGAGCTCGTGGAATCCAAGAAGTGGATAGAGGAAAACCTCGGAATAACACCGCGGAAGTTCGCCTTCCCTATGGATCTGGCCACTCCCGAACAGATTGAACTCGCCGAGGAACACTATGAATATGTGCGCCCAATTCCTCCACTGGGTATTGATGCGATATTCCATCGGTTTACTGTTGAAGAAGGCTGCTTAAGATATTATGCGGCACGTCCTGTTTCACCCGAATTGCAGAAAGTGCTTCTACCTCTTTTCACTCAGAAGCGTTCGACAAATGAACCTAAAGAAAACCAATCTCAAATTCACGCCGATGCCCAATGGGTGTTTCTTACCGGATGTAATAATAGTGGCACTACTTTGGTCGATTATTTACTGGGGCTTCATCCTGAAATAGACCCGCTGAAATGCGAAGGACATCAAATTAGATGCAGCACATTGTCATATCCCCCAGCATATCCTGATAATCACCTTATGCCGAATCCATCTGTGATCAGAAGGCTGGATGGGGAGCGCTTAGATCGAGTATGGACTGAAAATATAGAGGTCTTCAGAAAACCCATAGTTATACTGCCGCTCCTGAAACAAGCTTTAATGAGCGTGCGCGCGTCGACATCGGGCAGTTGGACTATGGAAAAATCTCAGCTGATCATGATAAGGATGCTGTGGACCCAGAAGCAATTCTCCAATTCCCGTTTCATAGTCATGGTGAGGAATGGTTACTGTGTAGCTGAAGGTGTTCGGCGGCGTTTTAACCGCTATCTTGGATCCCCCGGTTGGGAGGATGTGGAGCCAATGACTGTAATTAGGGCGGCGAGGCACTGGAATAAAGCCCATGAAATAATGTTTGAGGAACTTGAAGAGATACAGAATTATGCGGTAATCCGATATGAAGATTTTTGCAGGGATCCCACGGATATGCTTGCCAGGATTCTTGAATTTCTAGATCTGCCGTCTTTTGATTATAGTGAAACTTTGAGTAAGCCTATACCTATCTTCAAAGGATACCGGCCTTTGATGAAGATCAGAAATATGAATGATATGAGTTTTGCGAAACTATCCGCGCAGGATGTCGAAGATATAACCCGTGAAGCAGCTCCCATATTGAAGCGACTTGGTTATCCTATTCTACGAGCTCGTAGTCGCGTTACAGGATAACTAAATGCCGTTTTATCCAGTAAATTATATTCCCTCAATTTTTTGCTGACCTCAACCCATTCTGCTATATGAATATTTTTCTGTCTAAAGCCTGCATGACGTCGATCATAAACCAATTCTTCCGGCGGGTTCTCTTCTATCACCGTTCCTTTATAGTAAATTACTGGACCTCCAATAGTTATTTTGCTATGGTCAATTCCCTTCTTCCTCATTATCTCAATGTTATCCAGACAATCTCTTACTTCATCTTTCGTTTCCCCATAACCACCACCCATTAGCGTTAGCTGATAATTGACATCGGATCTATTCAAAATTTTAATGCTTCTGATAATATCCTCAAAATCATGAGGCTTATTCAGCTTCTTCAATAATGGATCTGTTAGAGCTTCTAATCCAGCAGAGAATATCGACATCTCACTCTGAGAGAGCAATTCGAGTTTTTCCTCGGTTACCTCATGTAAGTTGATATTTCCCATAAAAGGATAAGGTTGCTCTTGCTCTTGCATAAGAGAATGATATTCCCGTATCCATTTGATATCCGTTGTCAGCTGGGCACTTAAAGTATAAAGGGAAATAGGCTCAAGAAGCTTCAGATATCTATCAACTGTCTTTCTGAGGCCGGCCAGATCAGTGGCAACCTGCTCCGCAGGGCGCATCCTGAATGTTCGATCTGTGATGGTTGATCCTCCCCAGACACAGAAATTACACCTATGTGGACACCCTTTTGTGATCTGGTAGATTATGCGATCATAATGAAACCAATAGGAAGATGGAACAAGATTCCAGTTAGTTCCTTTAATATCATGAATGCATGTCTTCAATGGCTCCGTTTTATGGAAACCCTCATCATCGACCCATGCAGTGCCCTTGGAATGCGCTCTCCACTCGATGAGATTATCTACCTGGAAATCCGAAAAAACTGCTTCGGGCTCTGAATAAACGACACAAAACGGATTGGGCTCCAGGCGCGCGTAGTCTTCCATGTAACCTGGAGGAATAGCTAAGACGATCTTGGGGATATTCCTGCAGATATTCGACATAATGGAATGGAGGGTTTTGACGATAGGAAATAGAGGAAGTAAAGAATAGATAATCAGATCCGGTTTCAGAATCTCAAGGTTTTCCGGTGGTTCTATGCTTAGATCGAAGAAGAAGGCATCTTTCATCTGGGAGGCTATAGCAAGTAAAGCTGCAGGTAGATGTCGTTTACGGGTGAGCGCCCAACAGCAATCCTCCGCCACGACAAAAGCATTTTCTGTATGACTTTCTGTCCTTACCTTGATTGGTTGATGAGTGACGAAAGCTATCTTCATCCCTTTCTACACAGGGTTTGAATTTTTTATGACTTTCGCTACAGGGAGCCTGTGGGACAAGGAGCCGCTACACCTGGTGGAACGCTCCTAGCGCCCCATGACAATGGAGTTACAATCCCATTTTCACCGACCCTGAAGGAAAAAAGATAATCTCGGTCTCGGGGGTCTTTCCATTTGGCGAACCCGCTCACATGAAAACAGGGACCGAAATAAAATCCAAAAATTAGTGCTGTTTCGCTGGATTCAACATTAACGTCAACTTCCTTGCAGTGATTTCTCATATGATCTAAAACTTTTTCCTCAGCTATTTGGTGATCAATCATTCTAAAATATTAAGATATTTCAAACTGATAAATCTTTATTCAAGAGAACCTAAGGGGACTTTCTTCTGTTGAGCGGCCCTCCAGAGGACTGAGTCCACGGTGTGACGTGGCAATCCCATCTGCTCTGAGAGCATATCGCACATCTCGAAAGGGTCTAATCCGTAATACTTTGCGAGTCTTTTGATGTGGACGTCGGGTTTGATGACGTTGAATCCGATGTTACGGGCGAGATGATACTTGAGCACATCCGCGATGTAGGGGAGGATCTTGAGCAAGTTGATATTCTCCTCTACTTGATAGAGGAACTTGGGCCACTCCAGTTGATTGATGATCCCGGCGCCCTTTATGATGGCGTCGACCTTTCGCTTATTGTTGATGATCTTCAGGGCGGCCTCCCTCACCACCTCGGGATTGGCAGCCACCTTCACAGGGTCATATCCGTAATAAGCCTCGTCGAGGGCGTCACCCTTCATCCAGACAATATTAACATTGAAACCTGCACAGTAGACGCAATGCGCATACTCGGAATAGAACCACTGCTTACTGACGTCCTTGAGATCCGTCTGTATAATCGACTCGCTCCACTCGAGATCCCCGGGGAAGTTCTCGCGGACCCAGACCTCCGCCTCCCGGAACAGCTCGATGAGCTCCTCAATGGCGTGCGCACTCATTTTACTTTTACTCCAATCGACTTCATTATGGACGTGAACTCCGTTTCAAACGTCATCTGCCTCAACTTCGGATCAACTTTCGGGGCCTCAGGCTGCTCTTCAAAGGGAGCTCTACACCGTCTACACTGCTCCGCGTTTATCCTGTTGGCGTAGCCGCATTTTTCACAGACGTTGTAGACGTTTCGGGGTGCAGCTCTCCCCAGGACTACCAGTTTGGTGGGTCGGGTGAGATGGTAATCCACCTGTTGACCGTATTCTTCCCCTCCGTAGCCCTTGAGGTATGATTCGACCCTTGCATCGAAGGCTATTATGTCTCCAGGATAGAGGAGTCCCAGCGCCTTGAATCCTTTTGTATGGTTGAACCAGAGATGATCGGTGACTTCTTCGCCTTGTATGGTCTGGATGTTTTCGAGGCACACGGTTTCAAGGGATAGTCCCTTGTAAGCTGTCTTCAACCCATATCTGTCGAAGGTGCCCTTGAACCGTAGTCTAGATCCGAGCTTCTTCTTCAGCTCCTCCCTCAGTTTTTCTCACCGCTTGAATGTATGGTGTGGTGAGTCAATCCTTCCAAGCATATAAGTAGCGTTCCCACAGGGTTTTGACGTTGAATTCGCGACTTATCAGTAAGTCACTGAGCTTAGCGAGCTGTTCGGGATAATGATAACCCGCTATTCCTAGATGTATGGGAGCCTGTTTCAGGATTTCATTGGCCCCCAGGAGAACTGGAATTTCCCATCCCTCCACATCTATCTTAATGAAATCCACATGATCAACACCTTCTTCCTCAAGTACATCATCAAGCTTCATAGTGGGAACCATGACAAATTCCTCGGTCTCTTTATTATTATGGAATGTCTGGCTGCCCGGAGCTTTGTGGATCCATAGCTTTCTTTTCTCGTTTCGATTAGAGAGAGCTATGTTGAACGCGATGACATTCTTTAGTTTGTTCCATTCAATGTTTTTCCTGAGGAGGAGATAGCTGGGGAAGAAGGGCTCAAATGCGAGGATCTTTAAGGCCTTTTGGGCGGCAGCTTTAAGTGTAAAAATCCCCGTCATGGCACCGGCATCGACGACAATGTCTCCGGGCTTTACCAGCCTCTCACGCTCGTAGCATCTCCACACATAGATCTCCCTGAACAACGCCGAGTTCTCTATAGGCAACCTCTGGACTACACCGCTCGACAGCAGCTTAACGTCAATTAAACCGCGGGTACGAGCACTCATAAATCATCATTCTCTCTCTCTGAGTTTATGACTCTATCCAGTCAGGCGAGGCGCATCTGGACTCTCAGCAACCTCCTCACGTTTAACAGACCGGCCTGGATGGACCGCTGCACGTGAGCCTTATTGGCGTTTCGGACCTGCTTCTGGGAGTCTATGTGTGACATCTAACCTTCTTCAATAAGTGGATATTTCCACTGTATCATCATGTATTCGAGTTCTAGGAACTTAACGATCGTGCCTTTCCCTGCAAGTCGGCCCCACCTGAATACAATCTCTCTGGTGGTGGCCTCCTTCCTCAAACTGTGATATGCCTTAACCACTTCATCGAGCCACGGCATCTCACGCCACTCCTCGAACCAGTTATCCCTGAACTCTTCGAGGTCAGCGAACCCGTCGCTCCTGGCGAACTCCTCGTCATTCCAGCGGTCGACTATCTTGACGGCTTCGTAGGCGACGCATTCGGCCATGCCGATGTAGTGGATAGGCTTTTCATCCTTCTTTTTCCTCACTTCCCAGTACATCGTGAAGGCATACCCGGGCTTGACGTGAGGTCTATTATCCTTGCGCCGCTTGCGCAGCGTCCGCGTCTTCCGGCCTGAATGTATCTGCTCGTAGAAAGGCCCAGCTTTAGTTATACCTGAAAACGAAACAGCGCCATATCTTTCCATATCTGACTTTCACCTCTCTCCTTTGAGCAGTTTCCTTATGTCTTCCATAGCTGAAGACCAGTGAATAGCTCTTGAGACATCCTGATTATTTTTGTGGTCATAGTCATGAATCTCACTTATGAGATTGGAGATGTACTCGATACCTGTCGCAAATATATCGGGGTCCTTCAGTTTACCCAAAGCTGCGAGAAGACTCTGAACCTGATCCCATGTCGAAGTCATTTCATTCACTCACGATTTTTTTCGATACTTAACGCCCTCACCTTTTCTGAATGTGAATGTCTTGCATGCGTTCCCGGATAGCTCAGGTATCACCGAACAGCTCTCACCTCGAAAGTTATACCCGCAGTCGATTCTATTACAGGGTTCCGGTAATCCCTCAGGGCACGACTCGAGGTCGTAGATATTATAGCCGGGAATCTGATGACCCCACCCCGTTTTCTTAGGAGCGTTGGGGCTGAGGCACCGATATTGAATCGAATACGATTTAGGGTATCTAACCCGTTTATAGAAACTGCAACCGGGAACACAATCTGAAGCTTTCATTTCACTCTTTCCAATGCCATAGCCCGTTTGTTTTATGGTTGATGTCAGCTATGATTGCGCGTGTAATAACGGATAGCTGATAATGTAGCCGATCATCAATGTACGTATCTCCCTCCTCCGGCTCGCTCATGGCAGCACAGATAAGCCGTCCATCTTCTCTCCATCTAATCGCCATTCTAGACATTCTCACATTTGCTACAAGCCTTACACTCATCTTCTGGTACAACTAATCCGCCAATATCTGGATGAGTGCAAGCATAAGCTAGATGTTTACATTTCATTCCTTTCTCTCCATTAGTATCCATCGGGCGCTCTTAGCATAGTTAACCAACGAATAAACAGGGTCCTGGATTGCGACCCTGTTCGCCTCGGCGTAGACCCGGTTGGGATCCTCGACGTAGTTGAGCACACTCCAGAGGAGGGCTATGTCAAAGACCCTCCGGAATGGTAGATGGTGGGCGTCACCCAGCACAACCGGGCCCTTCGCCCGCGCCCTGGCCACGGCACGTGCATCGATATCCAGGCCCACCGACATGGGGAAGATCATGTGGCGCCCGTTGCCGCAGCCGATATCCAGTACTTTCTCGGCGCCGGTTAGTCTCCGGACGTCCTCAGCTGGTTTGTGCCGGCTCCACATACCGCTCCTATCCAATTCCATTTTTCTCCTCCAGACGTTGAGAGCGATGCACGGCCACGCCCATTTACAGTTGAAGCACTCCCTCGAGTATGGGTTGGGTGCTTCGGCATAACAGATTGGCGGTCCGAGCTCGATGTAGCCGGGTTGCTCAGGACATCCTGGCGTCCCTGTTCGGATAACGGGCGCCCGAGGACCTTCTCGGGATCATCCTTGTAGATGCGGGTGATCCACCGCCGGTGGACTCGTTTCCCGCAGATGAAAACGGCGATCTTGGGAGGGTCCGGTCCGAACAGCCATGCCCAATATGGCTTGTCTGTGCGGATCTCCTCCGTCTTCTCACCGGTGACTATCAGATCGAAATATCTCTTCCTTATTCGAAGGCTTACCTTCTTCATTTGAGCTTCAGCCTAGAGTTTCTCTAAATAGACATTGTCGTTGACTGTGGAAGCTTTGATTCCCTCAAGTTTCCTAGTCCAGATTCTGTTATTCAGAGTTCGTGTAAGGGTATAACCTGTCAGGGTTGTTTCAATCTCTACTTTCACTAGGTTATGGGGGCTGTTAATGAAGGCATTGAGGAGGGGATCATACTTGCTATCCCCCAGCTCCCTGTTTTTAGGTTTCCCGAGTCCAGCCTTTCCTCCCTTCCTTCCCCCTTCACTCATGCGTCTGAGGCTATCTTCATCGGGTGTTCTATCCCGCTCGGCCCGGGGCTTTCGTGGAGTGAACCTGAAATTCGTCTGCGTCATCCGATCAATCTATCTCCTTTTTTATCCGGCTTCTTCAGTTTGCTGAGGATCTTCTGTTCCTCTTCGGAGAGGTGTGAGCCTCGGAGTATGACTCCGTCGCCTTCGTCGCGCTCAAAAGCTAACGCGTCGGAGCGTTCTAGTCGGTCTAGCCCATTTTCGATGATCTCTCCGCTTACCTCGTCGATGATGTCCCCCTCGTCTGTCTTGATTAATCTGGGTTTGAACTGAGGTCGTTTGGGTGGTGGGCTTGACTCTATCCCTAGCATCTTCTCGAAGTCGACTTTCTTCACCTTCTCAGATAGGAGATCGCGTACGTACACGGTTCTGACTCTTCTCACGAATGAGCCGGCCATCAGGCATGTTCCCTTATAGAAGCCGGACATGTTTCTGAGGTCTCGTGCTGTGATGTAGTCTAGTTTACTGATGGCGGTCTTACTACCGATGTCGATGTTCCTGAATATTGCGGCTGAATTGCATTGGCTTCTCACATCTATGTCGAGCATCGTTGGTCTTTGAGGTACAGCGATTAATCCAATCCCGAATTTGGCTCCCTCCTTGGCTAAATCAGTTATCGTGCCGAGTGCGGCTCCTTTCACTCCCCATGTTGAAGTCTTGGTAGGGGCGTAGATTTCAGCTTCATCTAATACTACCAACACAGGTGGGATCTGCAGTAGAAGCTCTTGGTTTTCGGCTTGGGCGTAATCCTTCTCCTTTGCCTCTTTCAGCTGGTTCAGGATTTCTCCGACCCTGTTGGCCTTGCTTACCTTCGGGAGCCCGAGTAGATTGTAGATCACCGTCTTATGCTGTTGAAGATATGGGATGAGATCTTCTATTCTCAGGTCCTCTACGATGATCACGTTTTCAGTGTGCTTCCACTTGTCAGTTTTTTTGGCTAGGTTGACGAACTCCCCGTGGGAGTCTATTACCAGAGCTGGCATATTTTGCATAATTGTCTCCTCCAGGAGGACTATGCAGAAGTGGGTCTTTCCAGCTCGAGACATCCCGCATATTAGGCCGTGGTCGAATAGGGGGTTGACGTGTATCTTGACGTCGTAGCCCCTTCGGTCCTGGCCGATGAAGAGGATCCCGTCCTCTATGTCGTCGTCTGCGTCGAAGATTTCTATCAGGTTACGGGCGGGTCTATCAAGGGGTTCGAGATAGTATATGTATCCTGTGAGCCCGGCATATCTGTGGCTTTCAAGCTTATCGACCCGGGCATACACCGTGTCTCCTTTATGGTCGAAGGATACTAGTGACCCTTCCTCTCCTCTGAACTCCCCTGTGAACTCTACCCTAGCGGTTCTCAGGGTGCCTGATAGGATTCTTCCTACTGGTTTCTTTACCTCTTTTTCTTTTCCATGTATCAAACTCATGTCTCTATCCCTCTCATCGTATTTGCTATGTACATGTCGTACATACGTTTCCGACCTATCCTTCCAACGATGGCTTGCCGGGGTACTGATTTCACCGCTCCGCTACAGTAGTTACATTCGACTATCTCTTTAATGTAGACTTGATTGCACTGTGAGCACTGGAACAGTAATTTGTCCAGGTAGATGATCATCTTCTCCAGATAGTCTTGGGCGGTCTGTTCGTATTTCTTCGCTGTCCTTTCTGCGAATATCTCAGGATAGTAGGTATAGTGTTCTCCCCGTTTTGCTATCAACCCCATGTCCATCAGGTTCGTGAGGCTTGGCTCTACACCCTTTGGATTCATGAAGAGATCCTCTTGGATCTCCCTTTCCGTGAGGGGCTGCTCGAGGAGTAATCCAAGGATCACGTTGTCCGGTGTTCTTAGCGTCCTGAGGGCCTCATAGAGTATCTGATCTTCTTCGGCTTCCAGCCTCGCGAATAGGCGGCCTCTGAGATCTGATTTGTAGATGTTGAAGCGTCCGAGCATGAACTTGAAAGCGTTCAAGTCTGTGAAGAGTAAGATATATTTTACTCTATTTGGGTCGCGGGCCTTGTATGTCGTATCTCTCCTGAGGAGTCCAATGTGCCCGTGCTTGGCGAACCAGAAGTATATGTCGGTCAGGAACTGCTTGATATGGATCTCCGGCATTCCCATGAGCGATATGCCTACTGCGAGTCTAGGTGTTAGCCTCTCCGTTCTATCCATAGTTGGCGTAAGAGAACTCTGTACTTTCGCTGTCGCTAGGAATCCCTCTATAAACAACTGCATGAAGCCATCATCCTCCTTTATCCAGCCGGGTATCACGGGCTTGTAACCTGTTGAAGGCATACGTATTTTACCCCTATCTTTCCATTCCTCCCATGCTGTGGGGAGGCCGAACTTCTTCAAAACGTAGTATTCCGGCCAACCAAGTACGATAGTTTCTCGTGTTCCATGAATCCCCATGCCGGCTTTTCCTTTTCCCTTACCTGTTCCTCGGTACTTGGGTCCATATCTAAAATAGACAATAGCTTTGATTCCCGTATGTTTTGCTACCTCGAGGAGCCTCGGGATCACTTCGTCGTTGGCCCTAAGTTTGATGTACATGGAAGTCCATCCCCCCGGCCTCGTTCTGGGCCCGACTTGAAAGCTTTTCATGGCGTTACCTGCGCCGAAGCAGAACCCCATCAACCAGGCCCACCATCCATTTGCTATGATGGGAAGCCGGGATATCTTGATCTCCCTGACATTATTCGAGAACTTCCCTACTCTGAAGCCTATGACGGCTCGCTCCATCTCGGAGTCCTCGATGATGATCCCCTCTCGTATGACGTCGACGTCGGTTTTCACCACCCAGGCCCCCGAATTCACGTAGCGTCGGGGGTCGTCCTCGGCGAAGTGGTAGTCCTTGTATCGGTGTCGTCCCCAGAGCTTCTCGAAGAAGGAGTGCCGGCGCTTGAACCCGGCGAGATCCTCAGGAGTCATGCGGTCCCGTGTTCTCTTGTGGAGGTATCCCGCCTCCCAATACTGAGCCTTGTTATCTCGTCCGCGCCCTCTCTTAGTTCCGAAGCCGCCTTTGAAATGTGGCCATGGCCTGTTGATTGCATCGAGCTGATCTACGAAGTGTGGATTAAGTTCTATCCACCAGCCTTCCGGTATGTCGTCTAATCCGAAAGTTGGTATTGTCATCCGTTTTTTCTCACCGTCATATATTTCGGCGAGGCAGGATTTGAACCTGCGCTACCACTGTGATGCCGCTGCCTCCTGGTTCCTCTTCTCGATGAGGAAACTCCTCAAGTCTTCCTTGAGCTGTGGCAGTATCCATTTGGCACGGGCCTTGACGTACTTATCTACCCTGGGATCGTGATCTCTGTACCATCCGATACCGTAGTCCTCAATCGATGGTGCATCTGAATACTCTTCGGTTTCATGCAAGTCCGTGTGCAGCCACCACGAATCGGGGCCGAGGCGGTTTGGATACCTCTCAAGATGCAGGCCCCAGATACCGGCGTTCTCGCTCAACTGGCGTGCAAGTCGTACTGAGGCTGCCAAGATATTGAGTTGGCATGCGAGGTACTCTATGTTCTCTTTCTGTCTCTTGGTCCGGCTGGATAGCATCGTAGTCTGACTGCTGGAGAGCTTCTTTTTCATCTGTCTTCACATTTAAGGCATCGAATATAGATGGTTGAGCCGGAGGGGAGGAGTTTGGGGATCCTTCCTACACCGTCACAGCGAGGACATTTCTTCATCGTTTACGCTCTTACCCAATAATTTCGGATTATCTTCCAATTCAGCTTTAAGTAATTTAACGGCATGAGTGATCATCTCAAAGTCTACATCCTCGTAATCAAGTTCTCCGAGAAAGAGTTTGAGTACCATATAATCGTCATAAGTTGTTTTTCCCATCATGTTAATTGCCTTCCCGACTCGGTAGGGCTTATTCCCCGATTCAGCCATTCGTAGAAAATGACTCGCCCTTTTGAGATGTTTAGCGGCTTCTTCGATCAGGGGTTTATTCGATAACTCAATCATGTCAGTTCCATCTCAGGGTGTTCCGCTATGAACTCCTTGTTGAAACGGATGTTCTCATGCTCGCAGAACCGGCAGCTGAAGACATCAGCTATAGCCCCGCCTCCCGAAGCATAACCCAGCCATTCACCCGCCCCTCCTTTAGTATCGAGGGGGCTGGAACATTTGCTGCAGAAGTCAGTCGCCACCTTCAATAGGTCCAGGATCTCCTCGGCTTGCTTCTCTCGGATGTAGACCTTGACTCTAAGTCTGTACTCGGCGATGGCATCGAGCAGTGATGCTGTTTCCTGATGTTTCGCCGGGGCCATGATGTACGGGCGGCCATCCTCGTCGAAGAGCACGGGGCATATCCAATCCCCGTACTCGAGCTTCACCCAGATGTTCACGTATTTGGGTGGTGGCCTACGAATCTCCTTGAGCGTATTGTCTTTTAATGACCGCATGCGGTGGATGCTGAACTTGACCTTCTCGGGGATGTCATCAAAGTCTAAGTCGAAGGGTTTGATGATTGTCTCCTCCTGGCCATGGTGTGGTCTGTGATCTATGTGGACCTCGGGGATTTCTCTGTCATCAAATACACCTACCATTGTGACTACATCACCGATGTTAACGTGTATGGGAAACTCTTTCTTTAACCCATTCACGATCGCATAGCAGGACTTGGCTCCAGGTATATGCGGGTTCTTGTGAGTGCCAGCTTTGGTCATTAAACCATGATAGTGTATCTTATCAGCTTCAGCTAAATGTTCATACACATCTGCACCCGGTTCGACTATTCTTCCCTTATCTCTATCATTTTGAGCCATGTTATTCCTCGGTTGGTAGTGTCTGTTGGTACCTGAGGCGTTTTGCCTGGGACTCGAGGCGTCCTACGATCTCCTGGATGACGTCACCGATCTCCTTCAAATCAGAGATCTCAGTCTCCAACAGTTCTAGGAGCCCCTTTCTATCCTTCTTCTCCAAGGCTACGCCCCCACTCAGACGCCTATGCAGGGCGCTAGGTAGAGAGTTATTTCCAGGTTTGGATCGTTGGGTTCAGCCTCGATTTTCACGGGCATATCCTCAGCTAAGGAGATAGTTACAACATCAGCTAGGTCCTCGAGCCTCGTAAGCATATCTGTGAGGTAGCTTAGTGTGAAGGTGGCCTCTGCATCCTCCTCAACCTTCAGCTGCAATAGTTCGTCGCTTCCTTTCTCGAACTCGTTGCGTGCGCTGCCGATATCTCCGCTGGCATTGAACTGCAGCATGTCCTTGGTGAACATGATCTTCAAGTATTCCGATACTAGGTCACCATCCTTTAGGGCTCTGACTACACTCTCCGTTAGTATGCGTCCCTCAGCCTTGAAGAAAATCTTCGGCTTCGGTATCTCCTCGTCGAGGGGTTCAAGTGTTGAAAGCGTGAAACGTCGGGTATAACCGGTTTTCCTAGCCAGTATTATGAGCTTTCCTTTCTCAGCGTCGTACTGTATGGTGGGTCTCTCATCCTTGCCGATGCGGTCGAGGAATTTGCAGAATTCCGATAGGTTGATGGTAAGCTTCTTCTCCGACGGCTCAAACTTCTCGAAGAGTCCGGGTAAGATTTTCGCGTCAACCATGGCCACATGGCTGGGATCCATACCTGATACCTGTATTCCCTCTTCGTCAACGTACAGCGTCAGCTCCTCGTTCAGCACCCTCAGCAACCCAAAGAAGTCTTTGAAGGTATTGAACGACTTGTTACTCAACTCCAGATTTATTTTCTTTCACCTGTTCGTGCTCCAGGTGGCGGGTTTGACCCCGCGCTTTGGCTTTTGGAGGGGCCGTGGGATGTTTTTATGCGGTTACATGCCGAGCAATAGAGATAACCAGTGTGTTTGAAGCACCGCCGCTTTTTGCTCGCCCTGTCTCCAGCCCATCTTGCCCATGGGCAAGATTCGGTTTCGACTACTTAATTACTACTGCCAGTGTTCCGTTTCTCTTGCCGTGTTGGACTAATTGCCCGGTTTCCCTTAGCGTCTGCAGCTCCTTATAGAACGTGGTCACGCCAATTAGGCGACGTCTGTCGACGATCTCTGCCCTCAGCTCGGCGACGGTCACTATCGGCTCATCGCCCCGGTTCTGGTTGTATTCCTGCATCCTCTTCGTGTATGCTACCATCTCGTCCTGCACGCTCAGGAAGTTCCTGGTGCCTTGCTGCCCGTAGATCTCAACCCGCAGGTTGATCAGATTTTCCCAGAGTTGTATCGCTTTGTCGACGTCCTCGTTACTTGCTTTCAGCAGTCCGTTCTTGATGGTGCGCTTGCTGAAGTTCACGGTGGCTATGATGTTCACGAATCTTGAAAGGTTCTCTAGGTCCCTCAGTATTACGAGTGGTCTGTTGTTGAGTAGGCGCTTCTGTATATCTCTCTCGTTCTGGTTGAGGAAAGCCTCTTTCACCTTCTGCTGTTGCGACGGAGTCATCGTCACCCTCGTTATTGCGCCGCTCTTCATACCTTCCGCCAGCGTTTCCAGGTTCTCCTTGATGGCCATGAAGTCGATCTTATCCAGTGGAGACTGCGTGCTCATCAGGTGCATCTTGTCTATAATGAGTTCGTTCTTCACCTGCGTCGCCGTCAATAGAACCAGGTTGTCGAATCGGCTGAGTATGCCCTCTTTGAAGGCTATCTGCTGCCTGAAGTTCCCCTTGGTCTCTTCGATGAAGAAGTCCCTATCGGGGTTGCATGCCGCTATTATGGTCGTGTTGGGATGAATGCCCTTGCTTGAGCCCTTCTTCCAGAGCTTGATGTATTCTCCGTCCATGGCCCGCCGCATCAGTGGCATCTTAGCGAAGGTGTTGGTGTACTCTTCGACGATCATGTTCCCGTCCATGGCGAGGTCGAGTATGCCGTCCTCGATCTCGTCGCCCGATCTCGTCGGTGCCACACCCTCGAAGGTGGCCTTGGTCGTCACGTCGACAACCAGCATCTTCGGGGAGATGAGTTTCAATATCTTGAGGATCTTCGACTTCGCTGTGGAGATGTCGCCAGCGAGCATCGTATGGATGTTCGCCCTGTAGTCGAGGTTGTTGATGACCAGCCTGGGGGCGTGAGGTGACATTATCGAGTAGAGTATCATCTCCCAATTCCGGGGGCCGAAGATCACGATGCGGTCTAGTTCCAATGCTATCTTCTCGAAGTCCGTAAGCGAGGCCCGCTTTATCTTGGCGAGCAACGATGCGTACTGGTCTACGTTAGATTCGACGCTGCCCTCGATCTTCAGAAGTTCCTTGTTGTATTCCTCCTGTTCCTTCTCGCTCAGCTCCTCCGCGGATGGGGCGGATCTGAAGTCGCCTGCCAGACCCGGATACTTCTGGTTGATGACCGCGGCGATCACATTCAGGTAATCCTTGGACTCAAGAATCCTGTTCACGAATCCCCTGAGGAGCTTACCGAATTCCTGTTTGGTGCCTGCAAAGCTATCCGATTCGCTGATGTGCACCGCTCGGGCAATAGTGTTGAGGAACTGCAGCAACTTGTATTTCTGGCTGTACTTCTCGATGTCCTCCGATTCATACCAGCCGTCGAAGTAGTCCTCATCAGCAGCTGAGGCGATAACCGTTCCATCCTCCAGCATCTTGATGTCGCTTCCGAGCTCGGTTAAGCTCCAGTAGATTCCCTGGATGATCTCCTGTATCCTCGACGGTGGCTTCGTGGCAACCATCGCTCTGACTTCCTTGTCCGTCCAGCCTTTCGGCTTCGGAACATCACCTTTCAATATAGCTTCAAGCCATTTCCGGTCTACGCCTGCATCTTTCGGTATCGTCGGTTGTTGCTTTGTCTTCTTTTCTATTTTTCTCACCGTCAGTGTTCGGCGAGCCCGGTATTGAACCGGGGGAGCCGGTGAATTGGGAGAAATCCACCTTGCCTCTGGCAAGCAGGCAAAGTTTCGAGCCTAACGGCTCTAGAATCCTGTTCCCTCACCGGCAATTATAGAGTGATGTCTAGATTCATTTAGCTCTTTCCTCTATCTAACGAGGGCGAAACGGACGCCCCCGCTCAAGGCGTCGGGGTCTGCCTTTAGCTGTCGGATGTGCGTGCAGTCCTTTCGTGGAACATGCTGAGTCCATCCCTTACAGCTGCACTGCCACTCACCCTCGTAGGTCAGGCTGATCGTGTAGCTTTCGGAGGGATTAGAGTTGCTAGGGACTGACCACTGGTTGAGATACTTCATCCTAAGTGCCTTTAATGTCGCCGTAGGGGTCTAGGGATGTAATCTTGTTGATGTGGTCGTGGTTCCTCTCGAGCGACTCCCCGCCGCCCCATGCCGATGCATCGATGCTGGCCTTCTCGCCTGCCTTGTAGTCCTTGCGGAGCCCGGTGAAGTACAGATCCTGTCCCTCGATAAGCTGGATCTCTATCCTCTCATCATGGACCTCGAGCTTCTGGATGTTATCGCCTGCGATCAGGGGCTCCAGGAGGGCGAGTAACCGTACTTTGCAGCGGAACTTCGAGGGGAGCTTTTCCTCCCCCTTCTGCTCCTCCGCTTCCTCCCTCTCCTTGCGCTTGATCATGTCTGCGACTTCTCTGGGTGTGAGCTTCAATGTCTCGGGTCCCTCCTCGATTTTGAAGCCCTGCCTCTCCGCTTCCTGCTTGAGTTCGTAGTACTCCCACGGCTCCTTGGTTATCCCATGCCATGAGTGGTCGCAGCTGTTGCAGCCTAGATGTTCATCGCCCCGCCAGTGCTTCTTGATGTCCTTGCTATCACACACCGGACACGGGCCGTACTTCAGGAGGAGATCCTCTGTATCCTTGATTTGCTTCAGTATCTGCGTGACAAAGTTCTCGGCTTCCTCGATCGTGTGGATTCCAGAGTAGCTACTCTTCTTCCCATCCTTGATCTTTTCGAGGAGGGCAGCCTGGGCCTCCTCCATACCCCCCAGCTTCCTGAGGGGGACGGAGAATCCGAAGTTCAGCTCCTTCTTCTCGAAGGTGTTTCTGATCTTCTCGGGCAGCTCGAAGAGCTTCCTCCGGCTCGTCACCCATGACTGGGTCTTGTTCAGTATCTTCGCGATCTCCTTGATACTTATCTTAGCCTTCAGCATGGAGTTGACGGCTCTCGCCTCCTCCATCGGTGTCAGATCCTTGCGGAAGAAGTTCTCGGCGAGGGCTATGGTCAGGGCCTCCTTGTCTGAGAGCTTCTCCCTGATGTCTACCTTTATCTCGTCAAAGGACACCTTCAGCATCTTCAGGTGGGCGTAGCGCCGGGTTCCTGCGAGGAGCTCGAGCTTCCCATCCTTTCTCCTGCGGAAGGTGATGGCTTGGATCTGGCCGTGGTCGTTGAGGCTTCGCAGCAGCTGGAGGTCCGGCTTCTCGGCGCTTCTCCACTTGCTTATCTCTGGGTGTAATACTACGTCTTTGTCCTTCCGTTTGTTCAAGTTCAGCTTCTTCTTCGACAGTTCTAGTAGTTCTGCTTCTGTCCATTGCTTCATTTCATTTTCCTCTGTTCATTCCAGAGGAGGGGTTTGAACCCGCTATTTCTTTCTGATGTATTCTACGCCTAGGAGTTCCAAGTAATGTTTGAATTCATGTCTAACCTCACTTGGCGAGGGGAGCCCATAGAACTCTATCCAGCGTTCACGTGTCTCCATATTTATTTTGAGAGCTCCATATGTTTTTTCCGTGACTGTCACCGCCTTTGCCAGATGGCTGAGTCCAATATCTTCTAACTTCTTAGAGACATCCTTTTTGGTAGTTATCGGTTTAGGATAGAATTTAACTAGTGTCGATGGCACACTATGTCTCTCGAATAGTTCCTTCAGCATTTCTCTGGCTTCTTTTTCCTTCATTTCTATTCCTCTGTTCAGCTTCCAGAGGCCCGCTATGAAACGGGATTACGGTTGCCAAATGATTGAATCACTATGGGCCTGACGACTATTGCCAGCGTTGCATTGCATTCTTTGCATCGAGCTCTAAGATTATGAACCCTGCTGTGGAATTCGCCGTGATAACCTTCCGGCTCGACTACAAGTTCAGTGCCTCCGCAGGGGCATTTCATAGGCCCTAGATCCGTACCTCCCCGGCTTGTCTGGTTCTCTCCATATTTCCAGCTTTCCGTAACGGATTTGTACCATTCAAGATGTTCCTCGGTCATTGCCTGAGACTCCTCCATTTCACTCAGCCTCGTAGTGGCCTCTCCCGGTTGACGTCTGTGAGTTCTTCCTCAGGGTCGTACCCTAGCCTCATGGCTTTGGAGCGGATCGTCTTTCTGAGCTTCCTCAACTCGTCAAGTTCGGCGACAAAGATCTTGTCTATTCCATCCCGTGCCATGTGGCTCAGTGGACCCCTAAAGTTGTTCAGCACTCGGCGAACTCGAGTTCGCTGTCTCTTAGTCAGTTCCTTCATTTTACTCTGGCTCGATTGTTTCCTGTTCCTTCTTCATCGCTTCGCAGAGAGGGCATAGTCCTTTTCTCGCGTAGATCTCGTGGCGTGCCCTGTCCTCCTTGGTGCCAAAGTAGTGGGCTATGGCTGCTCCTATCTCGTCGATGCTGTCCGTGGTGACTGGGGGTATGGGCATTTTTGGAGGGCCCTGCAATTTTAGGATGTAGAGCCCTCTGACTCCGTCATGTGTTATCTTCAGCGACATTTCTTCTCACCTAATACGAAGATCTTGGTCTGGTCGTAGTCATCGTTGACGCAGTTACCATCCTCATCGTAGAGTGTGCCGTATTTGAGGCCCGTGTATTTCTCGAACCACTTCTCCGCCTCCTCCGCCGACCAGAAGATCCGAGCACCTTGAACGAGCAATCCATAGACCTCCACGCCGACCCAGGGGCCCTTCGGCTCCTCGAGGGTGCCGTAGTCCTTGGCTTCCTCGTAGGTCATGTCGACTTCCTCTACTTCGAGGACGGGCACCTTACCCGCGACGATCCTGCGTTCGATGGCTTTGACTGCTTCCTCGTGGTTGTCTGCTTCGACGACGAAGTCTCCGCATGTTCCTTTGTAGTATTTCATTTTTTCACCTGTTCGTTTCCAGGTGCCGGGTTTGACCCCGGGTTAATTACCTTTTTCGATCAATGGCGTACGCCACTATCACCAGGATTGAGAGGATCGAGAACATCAGGGCTATTATGGAGCGGTCGCCAATCGTCTTAGGGACGGATGCGGCTTTGCCCCCCGGACCCTCTGGGCCTGGAGGTCCCTGCACGCTCACTCCTGGTATGCCTTGCACACCTTGAAGCCCCTGCGGGCCTACGGTCCCAACTCCGGGTGGGCCTCTAGAACCCGTTTCTCCCTTCTCCCCTTTTTCTCCCTGGATGACCTCGATGAACGGTGAATCCGTGACGGTGAAGATCGACTCGCATTTGCTGAATTTGCCCATGGAGTATTCCAGCCAGACCTCTATCGTGTGGTTGCCCTTCATGGATTCGGGGATCGTTATCCTCGCGTCCCAACTGTAAGTGTAGTATGTGTAGCGTCCACCTACCTCCTTACTTGGCTCCCTCTCCACGAGGTTGATGCCGTCGTAGAATACGTAGAGGTAGAGGATGTTGGAGCCACTCCTGGCCCTGACCATTACCAGAGTCTCCGTGCCACTCGGCCCCTCGTCGGGATGGAGGTAGACCGTGACCGCCTCGGCAGCCTGTGTCTGGTATGCGGGTATCAACAACGCTGATATTATCAGCCCGATTAGCGTCATCCGACTTAACTTCTCTCTTGGCATGTTCTTTCACCTGCTTATTTCAGGTGCCGGGTTTGACCCCGGGTTGTTCAGGTTTTATGTTGTATACCTGTCCCTTGGCCAGTAGAAATTGATCGAAGGTTTTCAGGTTGGGCCACGTGGCAAACCTGCAGCCCCAGCATTTATTGACTCCTCGATATTTCCTCGCGCCGCTGGGGCAGCGTCTGCCTTTCTGCCCACAGGTGATCTGCAGGTTGTTAGAGGCCTTCTCCGTCCGTTCAGGAATCACAGTCATGGATTCAACTTCTTCTGTTGATTGCTCCTCGGAGGAGGATCAACTCGTCGATGAGGGTGGGAAGCTGCTTGGAGAGTTTGATAGTTGCTTCCTTATACTCCCGATCTAACCTCTCGACCTCAGCTATGAGCTTCAGCAGTCGCTCGTCTCTCTCGGCCTGTTTGTCTTCATCCATTCTGTTCGCCTTCGCTTTACACGAACTCTCACTTAGGCATTTCGGACAATGTTCAAGAATCCATGCCATGCCCATATCGGCAGCAAGTTCCTCTGAGGATTTACCCCAATGTTCACAGCTCGTTGCCATTACAATACCTCTAGAACCTTTCGGCCCACCTTGAGAGGCTTGAGGCCAAGTCTTCTCCTGTGGTAATATACCACCTCTATGCTTGCACCAAGCCTCTCAGCTTTCTCCCTGTCATTCAGTCCCTGAATGTGGAGAGCGATGAGCTCCTCATCTGTGAACAGGCGAACATAACCATGCGCCTTAAGTCCAAGTTTCTGTCTGCGCTGCTTCACCGCATCCTTAGTGACATCCAGTTTCTCAGCTATCCTCGGATCGTTTAGGCCCTCCTCGTAGAGTTCGAGGAACTGCTGGTCCGTAAACGATAACTTCCAGTTAGACGCGAGGTCGTGCCTTTTCCTATAATTGTACGCCATCGCAATCGTCACGCCGAGGGCATCCGCTATCTCCGGATCGTTCAGACCCCTCTCATAGAGCTTGAGGAAACGCTGATGGTTGATGTACGACCTGCGCGACCTGATCGATTCGATTCCAAGCTTCCGCCGACGGTATTTCACCCTGAAGTGGCTCACCCCGAGTCTCTCTGCCTTCTCCCGATCATTCAGCCCTTCCTTATGGAGGGCGATCAACTGCTGGTCTGTAAATCGTTGAGTCATCTTCACCTCACCGTATCTCTCGGGCCCCCATTTCTTCTCACCTGTTCATGCTCCAGGTGCCGGGTTTGACCCCGGGTCAATCTGCCGTCATCCCTTCAAACTTTCAAGCTCGTCTAAGACCTTTTTCATTATCCGTTTATCTATCGACTTCTTACCCTTTTCGAGTGCCAATAACTCGGCTTTCAATGCGAGGGCCACACCAATTTTTGACAGCTTTTCTGCAAGCAGTTGCAGGGCACCTTTCGACATTTCTATTGACGCGAAGGTATAGCTGCCTGTGTATATTATCCCATGCGTTATAGCCCATGCTTTCTCTGCTTCTCGTATGCTCTTCTGGAGTTCTTTGCTAGAATCTTTGAACAGCTCCCGTAAAGAACGTTCCTCGCTCATATTCTCACTTCGGTATTTTCAGCGGGCTTCTCAGATGTTACTTGTTCCTTATGGCTTTCCCGATTCGTTCAAGAGCCCAGATTATGCATCCGAAACCAGCCATGAATCCTAGCCACATGAGGTGTATTATCACATCTTCCATATCTCTCACCTCTCTAGACTCTCAAGCAGGGATTTAAGATCGCTCTGCCCCTTCGCCTTGATGGTATCCCCACCGTAGTGAATCTGGTTGACCCCGTTCTCCTTGACCATCGACGGGAATCTGAACACCCCCGCCTTACTCGTCTCGAAGAACTTAACCGTCACCTCGAGGGCGATGTCAACCGGCGTGTACATGATGGCCTTGCCCGATGCGTTCCTAGCTGTGATGGTGCCCGTAGGGATCTCCGCATCCTTCAGCAGCCCGGCGATGTGCCTGACCTCTGCGTCGTTGAACCCGGTGCCGACCTTGCCGCAGTAGACGAGGCGCCCCGAATCATCCGGCTTGGCGAGTATCAGGCTGCCGAACAGGTTATCCCGCTTGCCCGTGCCATCCGTGTATCCGACTACACGGCAGAGCTCCTGGTACCACTTCTTCACCTTCAACCAGAGCCGGCTGCGTTTCCCGAGGTATGGGCTGTGCAGTGCCTTGAGCACCACTCCCTCCTCACCCGCGGCTACGGCCTCGTCGAACATCCTCCGCTTGTCCTCTCCGTAGGCTACATCTGCGGGCCTGATGGTTCGCTGCAGCGATTCACTGAGGAGGTCTTCGAGCATATGCCGCCTTGTCTGCCACATGTAGTTCCGGAGATCCTTGCCGTCCAAGTGGATGATGTCGAAGGTCTCCACAACGATGGGATACTTCAACCTGTACACCGCTTGCTTGCCCCGGTCCTGCGTGGCGCATCTGCGCTGAGAGTATTCGAAGATGGTCCGACCGCCCTCGTAGACGCAGGCCTCGCCGTCGAGGATGAAGTCCTCGCTTGGGATTCCCTCGAGGGCTTCGACGACGTCGATGAGCCTGTCCGTGTAGTTGATGTTGTTCCGGTTGATGACGAAGGGCATGCCCTCGTGCTTGCCTGCCCAGATTCGGGTGCCGTCGAACTTCGTTTCGGCAGCCATGCTTGGATTGTCCAGGTCTTTCTCGGTCCCGGACTCACAGAGCATAGCTTCAACTGTCGGCTTCATCCCTCAGTCTCCTTGCCTAGCTTCTTCTTAAGATCCCAAACCCAAGCGCCATGTCGTCTCCTACATATAACCAGAGAAAGGACAATAGACAATATGCCAGCAAGAAGAGGGACAGCTAATTCCCATTCCATTCAGACCTCAGCCTCCGTTAGCGGGCGTAGTTCTTCAATGCATCTCAGGATGGCGTCGTTGGCTTTATCCAGGTTCTCCGTGGCGAGGTTTGGATCCTCGACTATCTTCTTGTAGAAGCGTACAAGCTGGCCTATCCAGCGGGCTCCCTTCCCTATGTCTTCAAGAGTCATTTCTTCAACTCTCCGGCGATGTAGACGACGAGCTCGTTGAGCTTATCCCAGCCAGGGCCTTCGATGACATCGTCGAGATAAGCAGAACGGGCAGGATCTGAGGAAGTTTCTATGAGTTCGATGGACCGGGCGATCTCTGATAGACAGTGTTTCAGCGCTGTCTTGAGTTGTTCCGTGGCTTCGTATTTCTCAGTAAAGCAGGAGTAGCAGAGCTGCTCGTCCTGTTGGCCCGTCGAACTCGAGGCGGCTATCCGCCCTTTGTCGTCGACCTCGAGGACCTGGACGTTGCTGATGAGCATGGCGTAAGAGTATTGGTCGAGCTTCTCGTTGCATTCTCCGTCGCATTTCCAGTTTATGTCTTCCATTTTTTTCCTTCCTTGCGTTCATGCTCCGCAGGCCAGCCGTGAAGCTGGGCAGAAAAAAAGGGGGAACTTAGTGATCCACGATGCATATCTTGATGTGGTCTCCGTCGCGGCTAGCCGTGTATAGGATCTCTTCTCGATCGAAACCCTGCATGGCCTCGCTCTTCTTGAGTTCGGACATCCGCTTGACAGTATCCGGTGTCAGTATCAGGCTTGGCATTATCACCTAAAGAAGTCCTTGGGATACATTATCGAGGCGTCATTCATTACCTCCCTGAGGAGAGTCATGATCTCGTAGCCCTCGTAGTCATGTATCGCCATGACTCCATAGACAGCTGTACCCACGGCGATCTTAAGCGCCTGTTTTATCTCTGCTTCGGTATGTGTTGAGGTTGCCATTGCAGTCATTTACCTCTAGTTGTTGTGCCTCTTATCGCAGTTGGACTCGTTGCAGCTGTACTCGCAGTTGCCACATGCAACCTCGATGAAGAGATCTATGACCTCTTCAGGACCTACTCCGGGGGCGAAATATCTTGCGGGTGTCGCCTTCCACGACGCCATGCGCTTCCTTAGCATGTCTCTTATTTCCTTGTTCATGCATGTCACCCGAATATCTTGCGTATCAACTCGAAGACTTCGTGCGGGTTCTCGATGATGGCTTCCTCGACAACGATCCCGTCGACGCCGTCATGGTGTCCGTTGTACTCCCAATCAGCTATGCCGCCCTCGATTATATCGAAGAGCTTCATGTACTGCACGCGGGGGTCCGTCTTGGGTAAGCTGTACCAGTTGTAGGTTGGGCCGCTGCTGGCCACGGTTTCTATTCTACTGAAGTTCACGGGGTCGAGGAGATCGATCACGTAGTTACCTCCCATCTCCTTCGCCTCCGCCTTCGTGGCGAGCCTTCTGTATCCGAGCACTCCGCTCTTCCTGTCAAAGACTACTCCTATCATTGTTCTACACCGCTACTTGCTTCAGCATCTCAGCCACGGAGCTCATGACCAGCGGCCTCTGCTGAGCAGACACCGTGATCGGAACCTCGTCCTCGGCTGGAACGTCCATCGCCTTAGTGAACTTCTTGATGGTCTTAGACAGCTTCATCTCGAAGATGAACTTGTCGCCGTCCTCCGCCTGGATTAGCACAGGCACGATGAAAGCGTGGTACTGCTGGCTGCTGCCCGACTGGGCAACGTAGCCGTCGAAGTACAGCATCGCCTCCTCGTGTTTCACCATCGGCTTCCCATCTCCATCCAGCTGGGGGTTGCCCTCCCCATCTAACACGGGGAAGGGGTAGTCGTTCAGCTTGTCCATCAGCCTCTTCATCTCGAAGCGTCCAGCGTCGTCGAATGCCCGTAGTTCGTACAACTTCTCCGTCAGCCATAGGCCGTAGTAGATCCTTGGCAGAGCCTTGAGTGCCCCGCTCGCTCGATCCTCCTCGTATATCTGGTGTGTCATGTTCAGATAGGGGAACCTGTCCAGAATCTCGCGCCCCGTGTCCGGGTTGATGCCGACTACCTGGTACTTCTCGAACTCCTCAACCTTGTTGAGGCGTCGGTCGACCTTGTACCGCTCGTAGCCGGCCAGGGGGATATCCGTGGAGATGGATAGGATCGCGGTGATCAGATTACCATACCTGGTCTCGGCGATCTCGTCCCCGGGGAACAGCTTCTCGGCGGTGAAGTCCATCTTAGCGAAAGCCTTCTTGATGAGCCCCGCATGGTCTTCCCTGAACACGGGGAAGGATGCGTTCTCCACTAGCTCGATTGACTTTCCCTCTTCGTATGGTTTCCCGTAGCGTATGGCTGGTGCAGGTACAATCTTGTCGGATTTGATCACCGACTTCTTGACCTCTATCCAGATGCCAGTTTCAGTAATGATCCAGAGTCCTTCGTCATGCGATCGTGTCTTCTTCTTTTTGGTTTTTCCCATTTTCCGTTTCTCACCTTTCTTGGTGGTTCATGCTCCCACCACTCAGATTTGAACTGAGGAAAAGAAAGGAGGGCTCACTCCACACGTCAACCATGTCTCAGGTGATACTCCTGTTCCTCTCGGAGTTCCGCGATTCTAATCAAATCATCATGGGCAACATCGCTAACTTTAATGTCACCTCTTTTAATCTGTTCGCGGAGCATTCTTAGACGATTTTGCTCGTCAATCCATCTTTCTCGCGTACTCAATCTCTCACCTCCTCGCCACCTCGCACCATGTCCCACCCTCATAGTTCTTCTCTGTAATGAGGGTTCATCGTAACCTTGATATCTGGGACGATGTCACTGTCAAGCCTAAGTTTGCCTCGACGGATCACCTGCCATGCGATCCATAACCTGAGGAACCAACTGATGTTCCCGAGCTCGAGGCTCCATTTGATCTTCGTTTCCTCTCCTGTTTTTTCGTCCATTATTCCATCTCCAATGCAAGTTACTCGGGTATCTTCTTGAGCACCACGTTCTTGATCGTCTTCCACAGGACGTCTTCGGCCATCTTGGCGTAGTATATCTTACGATAGCCGCCTTTGCCCGTGACCTCATGGTAGCCCCATATCTCATTGTCGACGAAGCGGTTCGCTGCGTTGATGATTGAGGCCCTGCGATCGGGTGTCTGACCCGGCGGCGGTGGCAGCTCCCTGTTTACCATATCCATCAGCTCCCTCGATCCTGCTTCCGGCCGGAAGCCATCGGCACCACGCCATAGATGCCTGAGCATGATCCGCTCATAGTCCTTGAATGCCATGGATAGCCCGTCCTGCTCCAAGTCTAACTTTAGCTTCAACCAGTTCCACCTCCTCTACGCCAGTAGCTCTTCACGGCTCAGCCCTGAGGCGACAACCACTTTCTGTAGGAACGTCTCGGTGAGGTCCCTCCACATCTCGGGCTGCGTGGCCTTGGCGAAGTATCGCCTGTGGTGGCCACCTTTCCCCGTGGCGTCCTCGTAGTCCCATATCCCCGAGTCTACGAAGCGGTTGGCGGCGAAGATAATCGAAGCCCTGCTCATCGTCTTACCCTCACCCAGTTTCTCATTGGTCATTCGGAACAGCCCACCGGAGCCGGTTGGCTCGATGTCGTTGCCCCAGGCATAGCTCGCCATGATCTCTTCGTATTCCCTGAACAGCATCGCCAGTTCGTTCTTCCTCAGATCTATTTTCATTTCCATGCGTTAATGTTCACCTCCGTGTTCATGCTCCACGGCGCAGGTTTGACCCCGCGTCGGCCCGTTTCTCACCAGTAGACTGCTATGTTTAGTCTAATTTAAATGTGTGGGTGTATTGTGGGTTACGCTTCGAACAGCTTCTTCTGCGTGGGCTTCACCGTGAACCGCGGGATCTTCGGAGCCCTCCGCTTGGTCACCACGCGCTCGTCCATGAACTTCTCCATCCCCCGCTTCGGCTGGTTCCTCCGGTACATCTCCTCGAACCGCGTCTGCACTTCCTTGGCGTCCACCCGGTGCCACACGGGGACGCCCCCGACGGGGAGCACGGTGAAGCAATCCCAGAACTCGAGTGACAGCGCGTTGCCGTGGATGTTGACTGAGGGTATCCCATTGAGGATGGCGTTCATCGTGCAGGCGGTGAACATCCTGGAGTCGATGTCGATATTGGTGAACAGGAAGTTGAACATCTTCACTTCCTTGGCGTAGTGCTTGGCGGTGCTCAGCATGAACCGGCCCGAACCGGATGCGGGGTCGAGGATCGTTATTGGCTCGCCTGTCATATCCGCCATGGCGAACTTCATCTTGACCATCATATCGCAGACGTTGTAGGGTGTGAAGAACTGCCCCGCGTGGAAGCTCAGCTTCCCATGCTCCTGCAGGTACTCGCCGATCATGTCCCTGAACGGATGCTTCTCATTGAACTCTCGGTGGATCAGGAGGAGCTTGCCGAGCAACTCTAAGCCCTCCTTGTATTCGTCTTTCTTCTCCTCTGTGAAGTCAACTCCGGGGATCAGAATCTTCTTGTAGATCTGCTCGGTGAGGGGTCGGGCGTTTATCGGTGCCAGGTCATGCAGTTTCTTTATGGTCTCCCTGTCGCTCATCATCATCTTCTCGCTCCTCGAGGTACATCTCCGCCTTAGCGGTCAGCGTGTACCTGCCTCTGAACTTTGAGGTTGACTTGAGGACTCCGAAGTCTACTCCTCTGTTTATCTTCTTTGTCAGGGCGAGCTCCTTGCCGAACCTCTTAGCCTTGTGGACCTCAACCGAGGTCCTAGGCTTACGGGCGATGAACTGCACAAGGCGGAGGTTGTACTCTATCCAGTTCTCGAAGCTCAACCGTTCCGCGAGTTCGTTGCGTGCCTTCTTCCTCATCTCTATCACTCTTGCCCATGGGCAAGGCCATTGAGGGGGGCGTGGGAGGCTTTGTACGCGGTTACCTCCGAGCGGATGCTAACCAGGGAATGTCACAACCCCGCCGCAATACTCCCCTTTCCTCTGCCTACCTGTGAGCTATGTGAGCTTTGAGCTCCCTGATGGTTCCGAGGAACCCCTCTTCACTGTACTCGTCACCGACGTTATAGGTGTGTATCTGGTTCGGGCCGTAGATCATCGCGTCTGCGGTGTTGAGGTGGATGTCCACCTCGCTGACGGGTAGCCCCGTCTTATCGTAGAGGTTGAGCAGCCCCGTGAGTTTAGAAGCCAGTTCCGCGGCTTGAGGGTCCGCGCTCATCGGGCCGACGGCTCCTAGGATAAAGATGAGGCGCTCGATGTCATCCTTGGTCGGCAGCTCCATGTCAGGGCCTCCACGTGTACCTCTCAGCGAAGTCTGGGAAGAGAAACCTGGCGAGGCTGCGGGAGATCTTATCCCCGTGATCGTGCACCTGCCGCCACTCCTTCTCCCTGTCCTTTTCGATGTTGCCTATGTAGGCTGCCCAATCCTCGGCGTTGCCATTGTAGATGTTGGCCTTGGCCACGATGAGGACGGTCTTCCCGAGCTTCCTCATGTTGACCTCGTACTCAGCGGTGGCAATCTCGAGGGAGATGTCATCGGGCGTGTAGACTGGGACGTTGGCCTTGATGTAGACGACAGCCTCACCGAGGAAGTTCAGCAGTATGGATATGACCTCTTCATTGGATGCGTTCTTGTTCTCCGTAGCGTAGGTTATCGCTTCTTCGACGTTCATTTTCCGTGCCATTATTTTTTCACCTGTTCAATCCAGGTGTCGGGTTTGACTCCGAGCTGGCCTCTTCCTTCATCATCGCTTTGAGGATGTGCGGTGAGATCGCGTCGCTGTGCGCTTTGCACACGACAGGGATCAGCTTGCCGTCGGCGATCAGCGAGACTATCTGGTCGTGCGCCTTCACGATGTCCTGGGACTCGTTGCTCCTGTAGTGTCCGAAGTCTGTTGCAGCTATTCCCCTCCACTTTTCGATATCGGTGTATCTGGCCCCGTCATCGTCAACGATCTTGAAGATCATCGTCTCGAATTTCTCGCTGACACCGTCTATCACATCGCTGAGAACGGCGATGGCCTCACCGACATGGTCGGGCTCCTCGACCGTGCGGATGGTGCTCACCTCCCACTTGGCGCCGTTGACTTCAACGTAGTGACGTTTCAGCACCCGTGGGTGTATGTAGTTGTCCTCTGTTACGGTCAACTGATGCGACTCCACGTCCTCAAAGGTTCCCCTTTCCCTGTGAACTTGTTCGTGAGCTGGTGGCGGAGCACCCCGCTTATGGTGTGGGCGGACAGGCTCTCACCCAGCTGCTCTCTGATCCTATCCGCGATCTCCCCCGCCCTCAGGCTGTCTCCTCTCTGGGTGACTTCCAGTCTCATTGGGATCCCTGATTCCCTCGGCGCCTTCAGGGTTGATGTATCCATGAAGCACCGCGTAGAACAGCAGGTTTAACCGGATGCATTCCTTGAACGCGGGTATCTTGTCCGGCCGAGCCTTGATCATGAGCGCAACTGAGAGCCGGGGAAAGTCCTTGTAGTGCACCCGGCACACGGACATCCCCGTGTTTTCACGCAGTGGTGGCCTGCATTTCTTCCTTGCTTCATAGAGCAGATCACGAAGGGGGTCTGCCCGCTTCAATCTGCTGATCATCCTCTACCTCCATGACTTCGGATTCTTCGGGTCCACCAGCCCCTTGAGTACAGGGCAGAACATGGCGGTGCCTGGCCAGTCTCCATGGGTGCAAGCCTTGTCGGGCTCCCTATCGTGGCCGTGGAGCCTGATTACTTCCTTGTTGCCCCAGTCCAGCGCCTCCTGGAGGTCCTTGGTTTTGAAGGCTACTTCGGTGTAGCCTGCCTTCCGCTGGGTCACCACGATGCCCAAGCCCTTCAGCTGGCCGATGAGTATATTCATGTAGACCCTGTGGAATTCGTACTCCTCGGTTATCAGGTTCTTGGTGAGGGTGAGCCTGTGGTTGGGGATCTCCTTCCACTTGTCGGCGGGGATCCAGGCGTAGTAGTCGACCTCGCTCATGGAGTAGCCGGGGATGTTCGGGTCCTCGTCTAGGAAGTTGTACTCACAGATGTACACTACTAGATCCTCCGTCACTTCAGCTTCTGTCTCCAGTCACCTGGAGCACAGTTGTAGAAGTAGTAGTGGTAGATGATCAGCGCTCGCTGGTTGAGGTTGTCAGCCACCGAGAACACTCGCCTCAGGCTGTCGCCAGCCACCTCGCGTATGAACGAGCCAGCGTACTTATCCCGATCATAGTACTTCTTGTACGCCCTGTGGATCTGCTTGGCTATACTCTGGGCCTCGTCCAAGGTCAGCGGAACCTTCCTGGCTACACCGTAGGCGGTGATCTTCGGCACGATATCCTCGACGGTCAGCGTCTGCTCCTGCCACTTGCGCGTGAGATCTGCCGGGTGCGGCTCAGGCAGGGTCGACACCTTCCTTGAACAGAGCGGCGTCGTTGAGGGCGTCGGCCACGTCGCCGACTTCCCGGTACATATCCGGCTGGTCGCAGAGCTCGTCCTCTCTCTCGGTGATGCACTCCTTCTTGATGTAGCGGATGCACAGCGAATCGCAGTCGAAGACCTTTTTCTCTGGCCTAGTTGGTCTATTTTTGGGGTTACTTTCCGAACCCTCCCATAGACGATCCTCAGCTTTCTGTCTCTTGTCGTTATGCTTTTCCATTGTTCATTCCTCTTGCTCAAAACTAGAGGGCGGGCATTGAACCCGCGACAGGTTTAGTTGACGCTTTCTTGAGCATGCCCTTCGTGAGCGGAATCCTGCCTGTAACGCGTGGCTTCTCCCATGGGAAGAGTTTGACCTTTCGCGCCGAGCCCAAGATCACCTCGTATTCTTCTTCGTTCAACCATTTTTCGAAGCTGTAAAAGGCGACCTCGTTCTTTTTGACGTATCCGTATCCAGATGGGCATTTATATCCTTCAAAATCTTCCTCAACCATCAGGCAGATCCGGTACGCTGGTCTCCCCGCAAACTTTGTTCTGTAGAGTTCTGGGTCTACCGTATTTATGGCTATAAGAAATCGCCTATCATCAACGGGCATCTGTCCCTCGGTTATCCTCTCCACTTTCCAGAGCTCATATCCCGTTTTATATGAATAATCAAAGACGTCGGCATCAGGATCTTCCAGCAGTTCTTCTGGCAGTTCCTTGTTCAGCATGACATATAGCTGATATTTTATCCCTTTAGTGACGTATGGAACTTCCTCTACTAAGATTTCCCCGATCACTTTGTCGTTCCGAAGTTCATCCCAATCTTTCTCAGGCTTCTTTTCCATTGTCTATTCCTCTTGCTCAAAACTAGAGGGCGGGTTTGGTGCTTACGCCTACGGTGAGTTTGCCTGTCCCCTTTGTGGCGTGATTGTAGACCTTGATCTTTACGTCTATCTGAGTTTCGGTAAGTTCCTCACCGGAGTCGTAGATCTTCTTCACCTGCTCGGTGCACCTCTCGGATATCTCGTCGAAGCTGAACATCCCGATATCCATCGCGGATGCCAAGGGGCACATGACCTCTTGAAACATCGCATGGAACTGCGCCTTCACCTCGTCGTCGGGCATGTTCTCATCGTAGAACTTGAAGATGTAGTAGCATTCCACGGTCCCGTCTGGCCGGGTGGGTGTCTTCCTCTTCATCTCGAAGACGGGCTTGCCTTCCTTGTTATTCATGACGAAGTTGGCATGCGTGAAGGTATACCCGGCATCCTCGAATGACGGTGTCTCCTTGCTCATTCCTTACTACTCCACAGGGCTCATGCCCCGCTCGGATGAGGTGGGATCGAGTATTTTATTTCCATATCCCCTGCACTCATCCGAGCAATATGGATCTCCGCATGCCATAACGTGTCGAGTTCCCTCTGCATCAATCCATTGCATCCCAATCTTAATGTGGGCTTTGAGGCAGACTGGACAAATCACACCTACTTTACTCATGTCCCTTTCACCTTTGGGGTTGATTGCCGCGTTCCTCCTGCTCAGATATTAACCCTCTAGAGAGTTGTCTATAAATCTTGCCTATGGGCAAGAAATCTAGAGAAGTCTATCCCCTCGACGAACTGGACGCGCTCTCCTCCCGCGAACTCCGGCGGGTAGTAGAGAACGAACTTCTTCCTGGCTAATGTTTGTGCGCTCACTTCGCTTCCCACCAAACTCTACGCTCTCTAATGCTGATCCTAACCAGCTTGCCGTGCATCCACTCGAGGACGAAGCTCGGCCCGTAGGTCTTCATCAGTAAGAGCTGGGCCACGCCCTCCTTCACCACCAAACCTCCACACGCCTCGCATGTATCGGCCAGGTGCTTGTAGGCTTCCTCCATGCTCCAGTTTGCGTTGACCTCGTGCTCGCCTTCGCCTCCAATGACGATGTTGATCTCGCCGCTGCGCTGCAGCTTGAGGAGTCTGATCTTCGGGTCGCCCTCGACGTAGTGCTTGTACTTTCCATCGTCCAGGCAGCCCCACCTATTCGGTTCACCTGCGTCGCGGTGGTTACACGTTAGGCCGTAGATACAGGTCATGCACTTCGGTGTCGTCATTGCTTCCACATCTCGTCGTCGGGGTTCTCACGTCGACACCCGCGTAAGCCGTGTCCCCCAGGCCATCTGACCTCGCAGGACTCCTTCCACTCGCAGTCGCCGGTGTCAGAACAGTGGGCGTCAAAGTAGTCTTGGAACTCTTTCTCGAACTTCTTGTCCTGCTCCTGCCTCTCCTCCGTAGTCACCCAGAGGCCCTTGGCCACGCGCTCCTTGATCTGCTCAAGCCAGCGCTCGGCTCCCTGCTCCGGTGTGTCGAAGTCGAAGGTGCCCATCATCGTCACCGTTGAACCGTCCTTCTTCTTCAGGACGCAGTACTTGTCTGATATCGAGCTTCGGATATCCCAGTCGATGTTGTACCCGGGCAGCTCATCCGCGGTCGGCTGTGGCTCGCCAGCGAGGGCGGCCGCCAACTGTCCGTGGGTTTGAGCCACCATCACTACGCCCTTCTGCTCTTTGACGACATGGAGGTAATAGCCCCAGATGTAGGGATAGCCATTATCGTTCAGAATGTAGTTGTCGTTGCCACCCTGCTCAATAGACCATGCTATGGTCTTCTTCAGCTCTTCTACCGTCGGATAGTCTGTCTGCACTTCTATCATTTTATCGCCTGCTCATGCTTCAGGCGCCGGGGTTTGACCCCCGGGTACAGTGCATTACTACTGTGTAATACTAGTTCTTATAGTCTCGAAGATCTCGCCAATAATCTTGATTATGACCATTGTTACTGCCATAATCGTTACTGTCTTAATTAGTAGTTCTCCGAGATATACAATAGTTTCATCCATTCTATTCACCTGTTCGTACTCCAGGTGCCGGGTGTGACCCCGGGTCAATCAGTGTCCGGCTCGGTCCCTGTTATCTCGATCTTGAACTCGCACTGATCGAACAACAGGTCATATAGCCTCTCGATGGCTCGCTCCTCATCATGGGCGTCTATCTTTCCCTTGATGATGAAGAAGTGGTTCATGTTATGCGTACTCCTTCCCCCACTCGGGCAGCGGGATCTTGTCCTCGTCGGGTGTCTCATCGTTCTGCTTATGCCCGCCCCGCTGATACCACTTCAGCCACGCCAGCGTGTTGGCGATGGCGGCGTCGATGACGTCGTTGCAGACTATACGTTCGCTTACATGGGGGCCCTCGACATACCACTTGCGGTTGAGGCAGTGCCAGAACTCAACGATCATATTCCTCTCCGATATGGTTGGGTGCTGGATCTCCCCGATTATGGGGAAGCTCTTGTCAGTGTCGAATAGGCCGTAGGCGAGGCTCCTCGCCACAGATCTCATATCCTGCCGGTTCATTTACTCCACCTTCCGGTAGATACCTATCATCCCGACGACATGGGTGTTGCCGTCCTCTTCATAGGCGTTTCTGGATTGGGCTTCGATGCCTTGGTTGCGCCAGTGCATTAGCCGGGCGTAGGCGTACTCCACATCCTCTTCATCTAGAAGTAGGCGTCCCCTTTCGCTGGGGTGTGCGTGGACGTTCTTATCGAACTCCCACTTGCCTCCGAACTCCTCCTCGAGCTCGCGAATCTTCTCCTCTTTCCTTGTCATTGGTTTCACCTGTTCATTCCAGGTGCCGGGTTATGAACCCGGGGATGTGCTTTCACCTGCTCATTGAGGGCAGTTCTGATGTGCTGGGACACAGCGGATCTCGTTTTCCTCAAATCCGGTCACGATCAGAACTATTTTGTCACCGATGCTGAAGGGCCTCTCACATATTGGACATTTTAGGCCTGTGAATAGAAGGTCCACGTTGTGGACTGTCCCGTAAAGATCTTCGCCGTGGATCTCTCCGTAAGGTGTGTGAGCGTCCCCGATGTTCGGGGGTGTCTCTGCTCCCATAGGCATCAGCGTGGATGTGTAGATGTTGTTTGCGGCCAGAAGGTAGGCGTACCCGGTGTGTCTGAGCAGGATGGATGAGCCTACAGCGTCAAGTTTGAGGTCGGCATTGTCCTTGGCCAGAATTTTCCAGCCGGACATCCCGGGCTCCACGTAGTAGCGCATCCAGTTTATCTCGTCGTTGAGTTCAGATATTGCATATCCTGACAAACCCGAAACGAGCAGCCCTGCAATCAGTAAGAATCCGGTTTTCATTTTCATGTATCTTATTCACCTGTTCATTCCAGGTGTGTAGTTTGACCTACTTCTTCCTGTCCACGAACCATGTTTTCTTTTTCCTCCCGCTCTTCCGGGTCTGGTCGTCCTCTATGTCGACCATCCTCTTATCCGGGTCGAAGCCTGACCGCCTGTCGTGCAGCCGCCCTGACCTGTGCCGTCTGAGCTTCCGCATCCCGAGATCCGTGCTCCGTATCCCCATGCGGTAGGGCACCCCATCCCGGGGACGAGGTTCAACCCCCACCCTGTGAAGGTAAGACTCCTCTGGTGGCGCACCACTAGATAGTTCCTTCGACTTGGGCTCCTTTCTTCTGAGGAGCCTACGGATTACCCGCTTCAACCATTCCATCAATGGCTCCTCCACCTGTACCTGCAGGTCGCGCAGATGTAAAACCTCTGGAGGAAAACCTGCCTCCAACTGTCATCGCAGCCGGGGCAGACGATCCTGTAGTACCCATCGGCCTCGTCCAGGACTTCTGCGTCCTCCCTCAGAATGTAGGCTGCTCTTCCGATGGCCCCATTATTCGACCAGCCCATCTAACTTCCCCCTCGCCTTAGCCAAGCCCTCCTGGAACTCCTCAGGCGTCAGCTTCCTCTTGCCGAGTCTCACCTTGGTCGCTATGATCTGCTTCGTGGCCTCGGCGAGTCGCATCGTGGGGCAGTTCTTATGGTTGAGGAGCTCGCACTCCTTGACGGAGCACTTGACCACCCCGTTCCCGTAGACCGAGATGACGATGGGCCTCTTGGCTCCCTTGCAGATGCCTGGGAGCTCCCCGATGGGTTTGCGGAATGTGACGTCGAGCCGTGCCGCCTCCTTCAGCTCCTTCTCCTGGAAGCCCTCAAGTTTGGCCTTCCTCGTCTCCTCGGCCATCAGGCTCACGGCGCACAGCTCATCCGTGTTGGAGCTGCACTTCCTCTGGTACTTCTTAGTGTTCTCCGGGCCTCGACAGGTTATCACCCCGTGCATGTCGCAGCGGAGGGTGAGGGTCTGGTCGGTAGCCTCGCAGTAGGCTCTCCCATCAGTGAACGACAGCTTTCTTCGCCTTCTCTTCTCGTTTCTTCTTCAGCCTATCTGGGTGGATGCATGATACACCATGCCTAATCGGACTCATACCCAAGGAGAACTCGCACTTGGGAGACTTCCAAGGATACCGCTTCGGGTGCCTCGTGATACAGCTGCCGTCAAGGGGGATCCACTTTTCATCTACCAATGGGCAGTCCTCCACGCACTCGACTAGCTTGGCTATGGCTGGTGGCCCGCAGTTCGGACAGTAGGGTCCGACGTGGGGATCGCGCGACTTGTTGCCGAGCATTAGAGCGGCTGTGTATCGTCTTATGACGCCAATCCCGCTGAGATCGGCTCCACACATCACACAGGTTTCTTTTCTTGGCATGTTCGTTTCACCTGTTCATCCCAGGTGCCGGGTTTGACCCCGGGGAAATTATCTCCTCCGCTTCATGCGGGATCTGATCTTACCCAGCTTCGTCGCTGACATCCCCCGCGTTGACACGAGTTCCTTCTCCTCCCCCTTCCAGCCGCATCTTCTACACGTATAGAAGACGACCGAGCGGTAGACCTTTCTCTCCCCTTCAGGTTCAACGCGCACATTCTCCTGTCTTCGCACGAAGCTCGTGGTATAACATTTTGGACAGCTATCCCTTGTCATTTCAATCCCAACATTATGAGGTCCTGCTCTACCCACCGGGTTACCTTCTCTCGAACTAGGCTAAAAGCACCGTCGTGTGTCGTGTCCTCGTCGTCGAACTCGGCGGTCAATGTCACCGTGATGTTCTCGTAGGGGACGGTCTGCACCTTCCTCGAGTAGCTTACTTCGAACTTTGCCATCTCACTGTTTCCCCTTCTCCCTCCTCAGCTTTTCCAGCGCAGCCTCCCTGACAAAAGCACTCACACCAGGCCAATATCCAAGCTCGTTCACGAGCTTCTGTACCTCGTCTGTGAGTCCCGTTGGGAGAGAAACTGTTCTATATTTGGCTTTCTTCCCCATGGGCGTTTAACATTCTTCCTCATGGTATTTAGCTCCCATGGCAAGCCTCGAAATAGGTGACTGTGCAACCCCATTCCTTAGACAGCTTGACGAACTCCTCGACAGATACGTCGCTGAGGTTGGTGAGATACGCCAGAGACTGGAAGGTGGGATGCATGTACTTAACGCGGTCCAGCTCCTCCTCCCCGAGGGGGCCGAAGTCCTGCTCCACTTTGACTCCTCGCACTCCCTTCAAATCTGGGTTCACGAGGGGCTGGTGCAGAGCCCACTTCAAGAGCTTATCCTCGGGAACTGTTCGGCTGTCCACTATGGGCGTGCCTGGGGGGACGTGCTTCTCCCAACCGTCGTCACTGTGCCCGGTGATCCTGCCCGTTGAGGACACTGAGCCGTCCTCGCGGTGCTCGTTCGGCTTCTTCACCGTCCACCCACCGTGGCCTATGGTGACCAGCACTCCGTTTGCCTCGTTCATGTCTAGACCTCTAATAGGGGAGCCATCTCGCTCATGCTCTGGAGGGCGTCGTACCTACGCAGAAACTCGAAGCCCCGCGGAGTCGTGAAGTAGAGGCCGCCTCTCCCACTTCCATCATAGGCGATGAATCCTGACTTGATCATCCGGGGCAGATACTTCCTGATCACCTTGAAGTTCAAGTTAGCCCGGTAGACAATGTACGTCTTCTTAGCTCCGTCTGCCGTGACCCGCAGTATGTCGGCTTCTATGTCGTTGCTGTTTCTTCTCATTTGTTTCACCTGCTCACTTCAGGTGCCCGGGTTTGAACCGGAGAATCAGATATCTTTGCGCGTCCATCTGAGATCCTTGGGGATGTACGATTGTAACTGGGCTTCATTTCCGCATCCATGGCAGTGCTCATTGGGATCTAGGTTGCTCCGTGTTACCTCGCAGTCATCGCAGACATGCGTCTCAACGATGAGCATGGGGTACTTGAGATCTTCTTGCACGACCTGGAGTGTCCTGATCGCCTCGTCCACGGCCTGTTCGAGGCGCTTCTGCATCTGCTCGGAGGTCAGCCTTCCGAATGGTGTGGCTGAGTCTCTGAGGCTGTTGGCGGTGACGTCGACGGTGTTAACCAGCTGGGTTAGCGTCGGCTTCTTCTCACTCATCGAAGCATCCCGCTTCCTTGCATGACTCGGTGGCTTCCAGATACTCCTCTAGTGTCAGTATCCTGATGTTGTGGCCATCGTGCCCCTCGTAGCGGTGTTTCTGGAAGTCGAAGATTGTCTCGCAGTCCTCACAGTAGCGCCACTTCAACCCTGCCTGGATGAGGCAGGGATGGCTGTCACAGGTCCTGTGGCAGCTGTCTGTCTTGCATCCCCACTTGTCGTCGACGCGCTTCATCAGCTCTTCCATTATGTTTTCCACTCTTTTCACCTGCTCATTTCAGGTGCTCAGTTTGACCTGAGGCTCTAGTAGAAGAAATCCCCCGTTGAAATCGTAGTTGCACAGCACATGGTGCTTGGCTATGACGATCTCCGTCAGATCCTCAAGCATTATCTCCGGCTCATAGTACAGACAGTCCCCGGGGAACAGGCAGACCCAGATCGCAGGGGTTTCAGGTGGGTATGGAGGATCAGGGAAGCTGTTTCCCCTCCCCTTCTCCAGCTCCCCGATCCTCTCCAGAGTTGACCAGTTCCCGTGTGTGCTATACGCCTTCATCTTCCCGGTCATTCCTCATTGCTTGGCTCCGGTCTGCTTTCATTTTCTTCTGCAGTTCTCTGTAAGTCAGGTAGTCCCCGATGGCCACCACGACCATCACGGCCATCATGCCGAGGAATAGGAGGGCGACTATGCTCACAATAACGAGGAACAGCAACATCATCTCTTTGTTACTCCTCTTTCTCGACTTCTTCCAGCTGGTCCATGCTATCCCAATCGTCGAGATCCAAGTACGTCTCCCTGCGCTCCCTCTCGGAAGCCCGGGATAGCGAGGAGATGAAGCCGAATAGCCCTATCACCAGGCCTATTATTGCCCAGATCCACAACATGGTTATCCCTCAGGCTTCTTGACGGTGTCCCTGTAGCTGCACTCGCCGAGTTCGACGTAGTCAAACTTTTTCTTTCTCTTGTGTTTCATCGCTTCTTCTGCTCCTGATCGCCTCTATACGGGTTGGGTGGCATGTCAAGGGTGAACCCGACCTCGTCAGGCTCATACTCCTCCCCGCAGACTGTACAAATGTATAGCGGACTCTTCCTCCTGAGTGCGCCCCCGCACTCCAGGCACACGTTT
>JAUWBQ010000022.1 GCA_030601645.1 Candidatus Bathyarchaeota archaeon
GGGTTCTGGGAGAGGACGGGATATCACAACGAGGGGGATCCCTGGATGGAGCAGAGGTACGGGAGGCTGTTCTGAGCGTTTCGTGATCAGGAGTGTCTTAGGCTAGTCCTAGGAACGCCAACACGTATGGAGCGTAGGAGAGGATGGCACCTCCGGCAGCCACGGAAGCTATCTGCCCTCCGACGTTCGTGGCTAGGGCGTAGGGCAGGAGCCAGTTGTCCGGGTCCTCTTGGCGCCCCAGAAGGTGAGCGGTCCTAGCAGCCATTGGAAAGGCGGAGACCCCGCAGGCCCCAATGAGAGGGTTGATCTTCCCGCCGGTGATGATATTCGCTGCCTTGGCGAATATGATGCCTGCTGAGATGGCGAAAACGAATGCGGCGAGCCCTAGCGCGAAGACGCAGAGGGTGGTCCGGTTTAGGAAGGCCTCCGCCGTCATCGTCCCCCCGATGGATAGACCCAGGAGCAGTGTGACGATGTTCGCCATCTCGTTCTGGGCTGCGTCGGAGAGGCGCTTCACGACGCCGCTCTCCCGCATCAGGTTGCCCAACATCAGTGTACCCATGAGCAGGGTCCCCTGGGGGGCGAGGAAGCTAGTCACCAGGAAGACCATGATGGGAAACAGGACCCTGACCTGTTGGGGCAGCTCCACCGGTGAATGCTCCATCACTATCTTCCTCTCTTTTTCCGTGGTTAGCAACTTGGACAGGGGGATCTGGAGTAGGGGCACCAGCGACATGTACGAGTAGGCGCACACCATCACCGGCCCGAGGAGATGGGGGGCGAACCTCTGGGTGACGACGATTGCCGTCGGCCCGTCCATGGCCCCGATGATCCCGATGCTGCTGGCCTCCAAGGGGGCGAACCCGAGGATCAGGGCGAGGTTGACCGTGATGAAGATGCCCAGCTGGCCCGCGGCGGCGAAGAGCAGGAGTCTCGGCTGGGTGATGAGGACTGTGAAGTCGCTCATGGCACCTATGCCGACGAAGAGGAGGGCGGGGAGGAGCTCGTTCTCGATGCCGTGGACCCTGATGATGTGGAGGATGCCTCCGGGGTCTGCGAGATCAGCAAAAGGTATGTTGGCCAGGATCGCGCCGAAGCCTATCGGTAGGAGGAGGAGGGGTTCATACTTTTTGGCGATGGCCAAATAGACTAGGGCGAGGCCTATGCCCATCATGACGAGTTTATCGATGAGCGGCCACATCTTGGATCAGATCCGTTACGATATCAATGCGAGCCGGTCGCCCCGGCCCACCTGCTGCCCGACCTCGACGAATATCTCTTCCACAACGCCGTCTGCGGGGGCGTAGATCTCGTTTTCCATCTTCATGGCCTCCAGCACCATGAGCACCGCTCCTTTCTCCACCCGGTCCCCTTTGTTCACCATCACATCGGAGACCACTCCTGGTAAGGGGGCCTTTATTGTACCCCCCTGCATGGCTCCCGTTGATGGAAAGGCCTGCTCTCTGACGGAGGGTTTGACAGCCTGAGCAGCCTTATTGGGAAGACTATGTCTCTCTCCTCCGACCTCCTCCAACTCGACGAGGAAGATCTCTCCGCCCACGGTCACCTTAAACTTCCGTTTCATCTCTCCTGTCCCATCCCCCTGTCCACCGCCTCGTTTCTCGCGGCCGCCTTCCAGCGTTCGTCCCCTTCGGTGGCGATCGGACTCGGCCTATAGGTCGCCTCGCTCTCCGTCAACATCAGAACGGCGGCGATGGCGGCCGCCTTGGCTGGTTTTACCTTCCTGTCTAAGGGTTCCTCCTTTTTAAGGAACATACGTCTGGTGACCTCGCTCAACAACCCTATGGCGAGGAGGGTGGTGAACACCAATACTATACCGACGGCTGAGAGGTAGAGGCCGAACGCCGAATACATTTCAGGCAGCTGATCCTACATCGGGTGGAATCGATATAAGATTATCCGCATCACAGAAAATGGTCCATAAATCGAGGTTTCCCCTCCACAATCCCATTATATAACTCGTCGGTATTTTATTATCAATAGATGCCGTATAGAATCTATCATATGGAATTTTATACTCATCTTTGGATCCTTATTTGGCCCCCACAATCCCTTTATATAATGTGAGTTCCATTCACTGCCAATAGATCCTTTAACCTGCAGTTATGTTCACGCCTCAATAAACGTTCTTGAAGGCTGTAAACGTTTGTAAGCACCTTATCTTCGGATGGAAACCCCCCCGTTCAATGGATGTGTTGACCACAACTCTTTTTTTAGGCAGACAAGTAATTTTTTCTCAGTTTACAGTACTTCTCTAATGGAAGACACTCCTTTGACATGGACTATCGTCAAGCTAGCCATGATAGGCTCCACGCAGACAGTCGCCAGGGAATACCTCGCTTCGGGCCATGGAGCCGGCACTGTCATAGTGGCAGAGGGCCAGACCCATGGGGAAGGGAGGCGCGGTAGGAGCTGGCATTCTCCAGAAGGAGGGCTCTATTTAACCGCGTTGTTGAAGCCCATTGGCGATGTCGGGCTCATACCCCTGCTGGGAGGCGTGGTCATAGCAGAAGCGATCCATGATATGTTCGACATCGGTGTGGGGCTGAAATGGCCCAACGACGTCCTTATGGGCGGTAAGAAGGTGGGCGGAGTCTTGGTGGAGTCTGGGTGGTCTAGGGAGAAGGCGAGGCACGCCCTCATGGGCATAGGTGTAAACCTCAACAACCCCGTCCCTGACTGGCTCCCAGAGGCCACCTCCCTCTCCAAGGAGCTGGGTGAGAGGGTTGATGTTGACGCATTCCTGCATCGACTCCTCGGAACGTTGGATCGTCACCTCCTGCTAGTGGAATCCGATCCCGGACACATCATCTCAGCGTGGAGGGAGTCGTCCCTGACCCTAGGCAGGGTTGTCGATGTCACAGATGGATCCGGTGAGATGGTCTCAGGATTGGCATTGGACATAGACTCGGATGGGGCTCTCCTCGTTGATTGCAAGTGCGAGGTCAAGCGGGTCGTATCAGGGATCCTTGATTTACGTTAATGTTAAGTTCGTTTGATGTGAGGCTTCTTTGAGAACCATGTCGTCCCGTGAAAGTAAGTATCCACCCCAGTCCTATCTGTTCTCCCGAGCCTCAGGGGGGCTCCTCCCCCTCGTGAAGGGAGAGGGCGTCTACGTCTGGGACAGCGATGGGAATCGCTACATCGACGGGAGCGCCGGCCCTATCTGCGTCAACATAGGCCACGGGGTCAAGGAGGTCGCGGAGGCCGTCGCGGACCAGATGGAGAAGATATCCTTCGCCCACAGCTCCCACTTCACCACAGAGTCCGTCCTGGCGTGCGCTGAGAAGCTGGCCCGGTTCGCCCCGCCCGGTCTCAACAAGGTCTATTTCTGCTCGGGGGGCTCAGAGGCCACGGAGGCCGCCGCGAAGCTGGCGCGCCAGTACCACCTGCAACGGGGCGATGTCTCCAGGTACAAGGTGGTGGCCCGTTGGCAGAGCTACCACGGGAATACCCTGGGAGCCCTGTCGATGTCGGGGAACATCGCCCGCCGTCGCAGGTACGCCCCTATGCTCTTGGACTTCCCCCACATCCCACCGGCTTACTGCTACAGATGCCCCTTCGGAACGACTAGGGAGGCTTGCAGCCTAGAGTGTGCCTGGGCTCTGGACGCGGAGGTCAAGGCCAACGGCCCCCAGTATGTTTCAGCTTTTATAGCTGAGCCCGTTGTAGGAGCGACTCTGGGCACATGTCCAGCCCCCGAGGGTTACTTCCAAGTGATCAGGGAGATCTGCGACGAGCACGGCGTCCTGTTCATAGCGGACGAGGTGATGACGGGCCTAGGCAGGACAGGGAAGAACTGGGGCATCCAGCACTGGGGCGTCGAACCAGACCTCATAGCCACGGCGAAGGGCCTCTCAGGCGGGTACATGCCCCTGGGCGCTTGCATCGTCGGCGACCAAGTCGCCGAGGCTTTCAACGAACCCTTCGCCCACGGCCACACATACGGCAGCCATCCGGTCGCATGCGCCGTCGGCGCCGCGGTCTTGGACTACGTGGTGAAGCACAATCTTGTCCAGAGGTCAGCTGAGCTCGGGGCCTACCTCCACGAGAGGCTCTGGGAGCTATGTGAGCATCCCACTGTGGGAGATGTCAGGGGAATGGGGATATTCGCAGGCATAGAGTTCGTCGAGGAGAAGGACTCCAAGAAGCCCTTCCCTGCGGAGGTCGGCTTCAGCCGTAGGGTCCTCGATCGGTGCATTGGTAACGGCCTCCTCGTCTATCCCGGCGTTGCCACGGTGGACGGCTTCCTCGGGGATCACATCCAAGTCGCCCCGCCCCTGGTGGTCACAAGGGAGGAGATAGACGAGATCGTCACCCTCCTTGACAGGTCAATAGGTGAGGCGGAGGGAGAGGTCCTATAGCACCGTCTAGTCCGGGACGAGAACCCATGGTCAAGATCTCCTACAAGCCTGTGGAGGAGCTGGTCATACTGGAGATGGTGGAGTACGACCTGAGGGAGTTGGCGGAGACCTGTGTGCTACTCATCGACTCCGGCAGGCCCACGATACTGACCTGGGCGGAAGGGGTGGCCTTCTATCACCAGCCCCTGCCTTTCAACACCAAGGAGCTGCTCAAAGAGAGGATGAGGGGGCGTATCTACTGGGCGAGCGTTATATATGCCAGCATGCCAGAGTATGTGCCCGGACTTAAGGTTGGGGCGAGGGACATCCCGGTGCTGGCCACCCCGAATCTCGTGTTAGCCCAAGTCGCCGCATGGTTGAAGGAGAGGCTCCATGGTAGCTAGCCTTTTTTCCAGTCCATTTACTGTTGGCGATGCCGTTTTATTGGGTGGCCGGAACCATATTTTTAAAACCCTCGAATGAATCACTATAGGATTCGAGTCAGAGGAATGCTTGATGAGAGACGAAGCAGTATCAAAGATATTCAATACGGCCGGTGACGATGGCAGGGACTTTCTCTTCGAGCACGAGGCCAAGAAACTTTGCGCTCTATATGGCTTGCCTGTAACGAGGATCAAAGTCGCCGAGACGGAGGAGAAAACCGTCGAGGCTGCATGGGAGATCGGGTTCCCCGTTGTCCTGAAGATAGTCTCTCCTCAGGTCCTCCACAAGTCAGATGCGGGAGGAGTCCTCGTGGATGTCAAGGATGCCGAAGGCGTCAAGGAGGGTTATAACGAGATCTTGAAGAACGTGAAGGCGAAGGTTCCTGAGGCGGAGATCACCGGCATCCTAGTCCAAGAGATGGCTCCCTGGGGGACGGAGGTCATCGTCGGCTCGACCAAGGACCCTACTTTCGGCCCCACGATCATGTTCGGCTTGGGCGGCATCTTCGTCGAGGTCCTCAAGGACGTGAGCTTCAGGCTGGCCCCCATAACGAGGATGGACGCCGAGGAGATGGTGAAGGAGATCAAGGCCTACAAGATCTTAGAAGGCGTGAGGGGGAAGCCCCCCGTGGACCAGGAGGCCATCGTGAGAATCCTCCTCAAGACGTCCAAGATGCTGATGGAGTGCCCCGAGATCAAGGAGCTGGACATGAACCCGGTGCTGGTCTACGAGAAGGACGCCAAGATCGTAGACGCCAGAGTCATCCTTTAAGTTCTTTAATCATCCATTTGTCTCTGTTTCTTCATAGTTCTAATAACAACTCCAGAAATCCTCGTCTTCTATTCGCCCAGCGACAGTAACGCGCAAACAGATCAAATAGAGGAATAGGATGCCCGCAGTGCTGAATGGGGAGGGCTTTTTTGCGGGCATCCCGGTACTTTGACTAGATCAGGCCGTTGAGCATCTGGATGACGGCGTTGAATATGCTAATGCTGTACGCGATGACCGCGAACACGAGTATCCAGCTGATCGACCTCTTCCTCATGTCACACTCTCCCGGTCTCTTTAGCGGTCTCACATTACTGCTGGGTTGCGGATCGGACGTTGCACTCGGTGATGTACTGGGCGTTGTTGGTGAACACGTTGATGCCCACTGTGGTTCCGATGTCATCCATCTGGATGTTACCGGCCCCGCTGATGTAGATGAGCAGCCCGTCCCCGGAGATCAAGGGGATGTCATCTGAAGCCCTTGTGTAGTTGTATCCGCCGATCGTGACGCTGCTGCCGTTTAAGTCTGAGGGGTTTAGAACGCCGAGGTCACCGGAGATGACGGTGTCCGAGGGTACCCGGTAGTAGTATACAGAGGGCCAGTCGACCTCCGTGCCCCTAATGGTTAGCTTGTCGATGGCGATGTCCTTCCCGCCGATGTTGTTTATCTTGATGGTGGCCACCGAGCCCGTGGAGTTGACCCAGATGTTGTCTTGGGAGAGGCGCAGCTCCTCCATGGCTGTCCGGGTCATGGCGATGTTCGTGGCATAGTAAGTCGTCATTGTTGCGAGAAGCACCGTGACCACGAGGATGATGAGGGTCGACACGACGTTGCTGAGCCCCCTGCTCTGCCAGATGCTGTGGCTCAGTCCCGCCCTCTTCCTCAGGGGGGTGTTCAGCTTGCGATACTGCTCGAGGAAGTCCATGCCCTCGTCGGTGGTGGTGTATACTTTCTTCTCGGAGGAGGGGTGTAGCAGGCCGTTCTCGATGAGCCTCCTCAGGTACTTCCTCACGAGCTTGAAGTTGAGGTTGGCCCTGTATACGATGTGGGTCTTCTTGGCGCCGCTCCTGGCCGCCACGAGGATATCCGCGCATATGTCAAGGTCACTTCTTCTCATCATACACACCTCTTTTTCTGGTTATTACTGAATATCAATTAGATAAAAAGCTTCTCTAATGAAATTAGAAACAATTTTCCTTTTAGAGAACTAAATAAACCATATTTCCCCTTATTTGGAACATTTTTCCGTTATTGGATGGGCTGGGAAATCCTTTTTCCCATTATTGGAACGTTTATCGAAGTAAAAAAAGGAATCAGCGCACTTCGTTCGTTAGCCGATCCATTTTCTGAAGTTCCTGAACTCCAGGACCGCCAATATCAGTACGACGACGGCCGTTGACGCCGTCAATATGGCGCCGCCGTTACCCCCCGCTACCATGTCGAGGACTTCCGCCAAGGTTTCTCCCATATTGAGGATCGACCCGATGCCCATGGCGATGGCTGAGGGGCGGGCGACCGAGACCTCTAGCCAGTCGGAGGCCTCGGAGAAACTTTTCTCCTCGTGGGTGTAGGCGATGTTCGCGGGTGAGAGGCTGTAGACTCCGCTCTGGCCTAGTTCCAGGGTGTAGCTTATGGAGCGGGACTGACCGGGGCCTATCTCGCTCCACTGCCCTGAGGTCGTACCCGAGGTGAGTCGAGCGCCGAGAGAATATCTGGAGATTGCGGTGGCGTCGTCGACACTCACATCGGTCATGGCCTCGTCGTCGTCGTTTCTGATGGTGATGGTCACCTCGACTGCCCCGTGGGGTGACGCGGACTGGGTGGAGACCGTCTTCGAGACCTCGATGTTGAGGGGGAGGGTAACCCCCGTCACGGAGATCTGGAAGCTGGAGGGTTCTACGCCTTCTCCCGGGGAGGCCAGGGTGAGCAGCCCCAGGTTCGAGAGCGTCTCGTATATGAACGCGATCTTCGGATCGTCCAGGGGCAGGGAGGTCGTGATCTTCACGTTGGGTACGCCCTTCTCTCCTCCGATATCGGTGCCATTGGGGGCGACCAGGAGGACCAGGGACATGTCGGAGTCATCGGAGAAGCTCGCCTCCTCCTCCACACCGATTAGGCTTAGGAGGTCGAAGCCTTCTTCTTCAGACTCGACGCCGCGGTCCCAGAAGGAGGCGCCTCCGGAGAATCCCAGGAGCCCCATTTGGTCTTCTGGGATGAAGCCTGTGACGTTCTCCATGGCGTCTTCGGGTATGTAATCGAGGATCGTGTCGAGGTTTATGAACCCCGAGAACAGCACTGAGCCATCTGCCGAGTCGGATGTGGCCCCCGGGATCAGCCTACCGTTGTTGGAAGCCTCATGGATTAGCTCTACCAGGCCCCCGTTGTCCAGGAACTGGTCTAGGTAGGTCTCCGACAGATCCCCCAGATCTGCGGATGATTGGTAGATCACGACGGTGAGCTGGGGGAGGTCCACCTCGTCGTCGAAGGACACGGGGGGCTCGAAGGCCATCAGCTGGTGGAGGTCGACCCCGTAGGCGTCGGAGAACGCCGAGGACACGGCCTCGGACCTGGGGCCGGCGTCCTCAGGGGAGACGTCTACGTAGACGGTCACCATGATGGTTGGGGGTATCATGTTGGCGAAGGACTCTAATCCTTCCATATCCATCCCAATGAGGTAGGGCAGGGCCTCTCTGATGCCCTCATGTGAGAGTATCACTCCGGCCAGGAGTCCATCGGTCTCCAGACCCTCCATCGACGTTTCGCTATCGATGAACAGGACTCCCACGTATCCCCTGCCGCTTGAGTCCGCGTAGCCCAGTATGTTCTCCGAGTAAAAGTCCTCGTCTCCTTCCGCCATGGCGTGGGGGAGGGCGAGGAGGGTCCCGGAGAGGATGACGATGACCATGCCCAGGACTCTCAGCTGCTCCTTCAGCGTAGGTATGTCTTCGGGGCCTGTTCGGGGCTTCCCGCCCAGACTCTCCCTCATGGACTCCGAGAAGGGCTTGAATGTGGGCTCCATCAGCTTGCCCGCTTCGACCCCTATCAGGGAGGCGAAGATGATTATGACGAGCTTCGCGGCGACGCCGATCATGAGGGATGAGACCATCGTCATGATGAGCTGCTGGAGGTTGGGGGACGGCCCCATCTGGAACATCCCGAGGGCGGACTCCATCAGTTTCCCTATGATGGGGGCCTCGTAGAGGTGGGCCAGGGTCAGCCCGCTGGGGAGGGGAGGTAGCATCTCCATGGGGTTCCCGCCGCTCATGGCCTCCCCGAGGTCGGAGGCGATCATTGCTATGTCGTAGATGCTGGTGGCCAGTATGGGGATGAGGAGGAGGACGATTAGGAGCATGGTGAGGACTGCCCCCACCCTGCGGCGGATGATGACCCCGCCCAGGAATGCGGCGCCTCCCCACAGGGCTGCGAGCACCGTGAATTTGAGAGGGTCTCCCAGGAGGAGGAAGACCATCGAGAGGGTCGTGAGGAGGGGGGCCCCCAGGACGGGGCCGAGCCAGTTGGCCAGCGATAGGTATGTCGGGTGGATGAATGCGAAGCCCAGGGTGAGGACCAGGAAAGTGCAAACGACGAAGGCTGCGATCTTCCTCATATCCGTTCACATTCTTTTTTACGCTCTCTTATTTCATATATCACTTGCTCTGGCTGTCGCTCTCTCGCCAATTCTATAAGGGGAATGATCCTAATCATACCGGTGAACTGTTTGCTGAGCATAAACAGGTTGGCCTACGAGCTCGTCGAGAAGCTCGTTGAGAGGCCTGAGTACTATAGGGTTGTCGTCGAGAAGCTCCCTTCGGGTGCGACGGTCATCGACACTGGGCTGGAGGCTCATGGAGGCTACGAGGCGGGTCTCATGACCACTCGGATCGCCATGGGCGGGGCCGGTACCGCGGAGTTGGGGTATGCGGACTTTGGCGGCCTTATGCTGCCCACGGTAATCGTCGGGACGGATCATCCTGCCGTGGCCCTTTTCGGGGCCCAGCTGGCGGGGTGGAGGATCAAGCCGGAGGGATACACGGCTGACGGGTCGGGTCCTGCTCGGGCTCTGGCGTTGAAGCCTAAGAAGGTGTTCTGGAAGATCGAGTATCAGGACGAGGCGGATGTGGCTGTCCTTCTATTGGAGACGGAGGAGAAGCCGCCGGATTCGGCCGCGTATTTCATTGCGGAGGCGTGCGGTGTGAAGCCGGAGGATGTGTACATGGTCTTGACGTCGACGACTTCTATGGCGGGGATGGTCCAGATCTCGGGGAGGATCGTGGAGACGGGTTTGTTCAGGCTTGACGTTCTGGGGCTGGATCTGAAGAGGGTGATGTACGGGGTGGGTTATGCTCCCATCATGCCCGTGCACCCGGATGGGGGGAGGGCGATGGGTCGGGCGGAGGACGCTCTCACCTACGGTGGGGTCACGGCCTATGTTGTGGATGAGGAGGAGTCTGTGCTGGAGGAGATGGCTGAGAAGGCGCCGTCTACTAACTGTAGTGATTATGGGAAGATGTCGTTTGAGATCTACAGTGCGGTGAACTTTGATTTTACTCAGGTTGATCCGGCGTTGTTCGCTCCGGCGGTTGTCACGCTGACGTGTGCGAAGACGGGGGCGTCTTTCACCTGCGGCGAGATAAACTGTGAGATCATTAAGCGTTCCGTGGCGAGCTAGTCGGGGCGCTCCCCCCTTTTTTTATTGTCTCTTTGTTTTTTTCAGGCTGGTCTTGTAGAGTTTGTGGTGGTGTTCGTAGGTTTTCTTCTGTTCGGGGTCTGGTTGGGTTTCGATTTTCTCGCTCCGCCTTTGGTCGATGATTGTGGGGTCTGCTTTGGATTGTTGGATGGCCTGCTGGATGGTGGCGTGTGTGGCCTGGGCTCAGATGTCTGGCTATTGTTCGGCTCAGCTCTGGTGGGGGTTGAGGACATCGTGTTCTTGTTGTGTGGAGGCGTGGACTTTTCCGTCTGTGTCTGTGAGGACTGTTTTGGTGCCTGTGGTTCCTGTGTCGGTGTCGATGAGGTAGGTCGTGGTCTGAGGTTGTCTTGGTGGTATGAGTCTTTTGAGGGTTGTAATTGCTACCGCTTATAGCGGTTTTTTGCGCGTCTGTGGCTGGTCATAGCGGTTTCTGAACGGCTGGCTATGGATGGTGTTTTTGGTATGCATTAGTGCCCCTTTTGGTATGAATGGGGGCGCATCGGGGGCGTTTTCGGGTTCCTTTCGCTGTGGGGCGATGTTTTCGCGCTCAGATGCATGACCCCCCCTCCCCCCTATACGGTTGTGTATTGTAGGGGGCTTGGAATTGCCCTGGGTTTTTCTCGGAGTAGCCTGGGTTTTTTCCTGGAATCGGATCGGGATGGAGCGTTTTTCGGGTTCCTTTCGTCGGATGGCGCTGTATTCACGTGTGGGTGTATGACCCCCCCCTCCATTTTTTGGGGCGTTTTAGGCTTCCTTTTCGTGGGAGGGGTCGTGGATTAGCTTAACTCGGATATTTTTTCGTATTTTTTTGTACTTTTTTCTATTTATCTCGGCTATGGGTGTGCGGTGGTGGTTCGAAGGCGTCAGGTTCGTATCTTCATGGATTGGTTCTTCGCGGGGTTGAACCCCCCGTGCGCGTTAATCACTAAGATGCTGATTCAAGTCATTTTGTATGAAGAAGAATCTGTCTTCTCCGGTTGCGCGCGACTAAGAATAAAAAGTTGAGATATCGTCAGTGTCTGATTAGAGGAACGTGGGAGGAACATCGCTTGCATTCTTCATCTAAGCAATTCCTTTCCACAGCGTAGACAGAAGTTAGCGACAGAATATTCCCTGTGTCCGCAACTCGGGCAGACTCCACCCTTTAAACCTCGACTGAGAGCTAGCTCGAACATTGAACGAGCGTTCCCCGAGAGCTCCTCGGCGCCCTCGGTGCGCCCGAAGAGGAGTTTTCTCTCTCTGCCCGTCTTCTTCAAGAGGGATACCCCGGTGAAGTAGTATGGATACGGGTCCCCTGGATCCCCCTCGATGGCTGCCTTAAACTCCCCGATGGCCCTGTAGGGGTCACCCGTGATGAGCTTGACGAACCCTGCGTAGCGGCCGTCGTGCCCCGGTTCTTCCCTCAGCCACGACAGCGTGAGGTCGTAGAATTTTTTATCCTTGTACTCGGCTCTTGGATCGTAGCTTTCCATCATCTCGTCGAGGAGTTTTGGTATGCCATAGGAGACTATCTCGTTCCTGATGTCCTTCCTCTGCATGTCCATCCGGGCGATCTTGATGCTCTCCCTGATGACCTCTTTGAGGTCCCCGGGGTTATCGGGTATCCTCTTGTCGTATTCCATGAACTTCACGAGGTCCCAGGTTGCCTCCCTCTCTCTCCCCAGCCTCTTGAGGGTTTCTGCCCTCCTCAGGTAGGCCATCTCGTGCTCCGGGTTGAGTTCGATGGCCTTGTTGAGGCTCTCCAGGGCCCATTCGAGGTTGTCTTTCTCCAGGCACTCCTCGCCCCGCTTGAAGAAGTACTCGGGTAGATCCTTCTTTTTTCGGAACAGGAATCCCATAATTCTTTCACGCGCAGGATTTTTTTAAAAGAACTTCCTCAGCCCTCGTCCTATCTTGTTGTTGGCCATCTCCAGGTTCCTGAGAGCGGAGGGATGATCCGGGTATATCCTCAGGACCTCGTGGTACTCCCTCTTAGCGCTCTCGAAGTCTCTCCTGTCCACGTAGATATTACCCATGTTCTGATGGGCTGCGGCGTTATCGGGGTCTAGGGCCAGGCATCTTTTATAGCTTTCAAGTGCTTCATCACGTTTCTTCAGATTTTTGTACATTAAGCCTTGCCCAAAAAAGGCCATGGTGAACTGGTTGTCCAGTTCCCCGGCTTTCAGTAGGTCTTTGAGGGCGTTCTTCCATTTCTTAGAAACTTGATGTAAGTACTGCCTACGGAAGTATGCCGAGGCAAAATCGGGGAACGTGGAAATCGCTCTTTCGTATTCCTTTCCGGCTTCCTTGAGCTTCCTCCCTTTCTCGCATATCAGACCGAGCTTGTAGTGAGCGAGGGTATCCTTGAGTCTTGTGTCGTCCTCGTGCCTCCCTATGAACCTCATCATCGCTTCATCGAGATACCTGCTCTCGTTCGGCATCATGTCCGTGGAGGGGTAATAGAACATCAAGTTTTTGTGTAGCGTACCGTCCTCTAATTCGTACGTGCAAGCCGTATACGAGGCCTCTAGGGCTTCGTCGTACTTCTTCCCAAACCTCCGGAAGACTAGCTTGAAAATGTCCTCGTCGGACATCTTCCCCTTTATCAACGCTCCGCAATGAGGGCAAAAAGCCGATTCCGTCGGGATTTCAGCCCTACATTTTAAGCATTTAACCACTAAGATCCCTATCTTTAGCACTATCTTTACCTATTAATTAAATATCTGCAGCGCGTAGACAAAGCCCGTAAAATCAAGTCGAGTTCAACCCTCCTAAATTCTTAATATAATAGCGTGTGTAGGGGGGATAAAAATATGGAAAGATGATCCACAGGATGACAAATTTACTTAAAATGCTTTTCTAATAAGGAAGGCTGGCTACCTAGGCTTGATTCATGCATATAATAAAGATGTTATACAATCGGAAGGCGCTATGTGGGCTTCTGGTATTTCCTGCCCTCCATGTCGTAGATGGTGTACCCGATGTCCAGCCTGTGGGCTATCTCCGCCAGCTGCGCGCGCCCTGCAACCCTGACATAGGGGTAAACCCTGAAGAGCACGTATCGGGAGAGCATGAGATACGTGACCGAGACGAACATCGCCCCCCGATCACCATGGCCTCCAAGAGTTCCCGGGACCGATTCTCGGCTAGGGGAAGCGCCGGAGGATATTCGCCTACCTTCTTGTGGGCGAGAGCAGCGAGCGAGAGGGCGCACACAGCTGTGACGGCTTGCTGTATGGTTTGCTGCAGCTCAACCCACACCCAATGATGAGCGCATCCCTTTCGGTATTTATAAGCCATCATCCTCTCACGAGTTTGACTCCCAATGACCGCTACTTTCCAGTACGAACACAATTTTCCCAAACGAGGGCTTTCACAAGTCTTAAGTCAGGCTGATAAGAAAATACATTGATTTGGAGTAGGTTTTATGGTTAAAATCAAAGTCACGCTAATCAGCGGCCGCACCTCCCAGCAGGGGGTAGGCCTCGAAGTCGGGAAGACCTCTGACCAGTATTTCAAGAGCGTCTCGTACGTCGAGGTGAGCGCCGAGGATGCCGAGGCCATGGGCATGGATGACGGAAACTCCGTGGAGGTCGCCACGCCCCACGGCTCCGTCGTGGTGTCGGGCCGCGTCTCCAAGGGCTTGGAAAAGGGCATGATATTCTTCCCCTACGGGCCGTGGGCCAACCAGGTGTTCGGGTCGGAGACGGGGGGGACCGGGATGCCCGCCTACAAGGGGATCGAGGCTACCCTGGAGCCCGTCGAAGGAGATGTCCCCTCACTGGCGGAGCTGGTGGAGAAGCTCAAGGGGGTAGCGCCATGACCGTATACACCGATGTTGTCTGCCCCTTCTGCGGCTGCCTATGCGACGACCTGGAGATCACCGTCGAGGGGAACGAGGTCACCGGCACCAAGGGCACATGCGTCATCTCCCGCTCCAAATTCATGAGCCACGGGGAGAACAAGATCGAGGCCCCCACCGTCGACGGGAAGAAGACTACGACCAAGAAGGCGGTTGAAGCGGCGGCGAAGATCCTCGCCGAGGCCAGGAGGCCCCTGGTCTACGGGCTGAGCTCGACGGAGTGCGAGGCCATCGGTAAGTCCGTGGAACTGGCCGAGTTGACAGGAGGAGTCATAGACAACACAGCCTCTGTCTGCCACGGACCCACAATCCTCGCGCTGCAGCAGGTGGGGGCGTCCAAGACAACC